>JBJKPT010000088.1:0-1487 GCA_046706045.1 Desulfobacterales bacterium | reverse complement strand
GGTGACGTCCACGGCGATCGTGATGTCGCAGCGCGGCGCGATCGGCTCGTAGGGGAGGTTGTTGACCACGCCGCCGTCCACCAGCACACGATCGCCGATTGAAACCGGTGCAAAGATACCCGGGATGGACATGCTGGCTTTTACCGCCGGAAGCAGGGGGCCGCGGTCGATAACGACTTCTTCCGCCGTCCAGAAATCCGCGGCCACCACCATGAGCGGGATGGCCAACGCCTCGAAGGACTCGGCGGCCACCATGCCGAAGAGGGAGTTCAGAAACCGGTCGGCCCGCACCATGCCGCCGCGTCCGAATTCCAGGGCAAAGGTATCGAGCCACTTGAACAAACCGTTTTTTTTTGCCGACGATATCCTTCCACGTGTCGTTTCTGGAGATGATGTGCCGGCGGACGGCTTCACGGATTTGGATCCCGGAAGCGCCCGCCGCATACAGGGCGCCGATGATCGCCCCCATGCTGGTGCCGGCGACGATCACCGGCCGGATGCCCATGGCATCCAGTGTTTCCAGAATGGGCACGTGCGCCAGGCCGCGCACGCCGCCGCCGCCCAGGGCCAATCCGATGGTTTTCATGGTATGCTCTCCCCGTCCACCGCCGCCAGAAAGGCCTTGGGGACCGATACGGCCGCGCGTCGGGCATAATCGAAAAAAACGATGCCCACCTGGGCCGCGGCGATTTGGGTTTCGGTGGATGTCGCGGTGATGCGGAAAAAAAGATCGCACCCTTTGGCACGGAAATTACCGGCCGTCATGTCGATGCGGAGCACCTCGCCGGCAAAGGCTTCGGCGGCAAAGGTGACGGCCAAATCCGCAAACACGACCCCGATACCGCCCTGGGCCGTTCGGTGTAAACCGCGTTCCCTGAAAAATCGGTAGCGGACTTCGTTCAGGTAGCCGACGAGTCGGTCGGCCGCCAGGTGCCCGGCGGTGCTGAGGTCGCCGTAACGCACCGTCAGCTCACAGGAATAGAGCCGGGGGGCCGGAAAGGGAATTCGGGTTTGTGACATCGGTTTTGTTCCCATTGCCAATCCATCGGGTTTCCGTTTTCGGGCGGAGTTTTGTATCGAAACCCTAACCGGATTTGTCGGCGGCGTCCAGAAGCAAGCGCATCCTCCTCCCCGGTTCCGGACGTCGTTTGGGGGGAAGAAAGGAGCGGACCGCGTGGGTCGATGTTTGCCGTGTCCTCAATTGGGTGGTAATGTTTGTTCCATTCGACTTTTTTGGTTCCTTTGATCCCGGGGGCCCTGCCGGTTGGCGTTTCGGCGGCGGGCACAACGTCGATCGCCATTGGAACCCGGAACCCGAGCGGTCATGAAAAAGATATTTTCCCCTTTCAGGCACTATTTTCCGGCCCGCCTTGCGCCGATCATCGCCGGCCTTGGCGCGGCCCAGGCCATCGGCACCGCCGAGGTGGCCGTGTCCAACCGGCATGTGCTCCGGGAAATGACCGCGGTGGCGAAAAGGGGCTACATTC
>JBJKPT010000087.1:0-4834 GCA_046706045.1 Desulfobacterales bacterium | reverse complement strand
CAAGATGTGAAAAGCAGCTGGCAGACGACGGACCGAGAAGGTGACGAGGGGATGAATCGCGGGCGTATGGTGCGGCTCCCGCCTTCAACGGCAATGGACAGGAGCCGCAGCCGGAGTTTCATTGCTTTTGGGTCCCGGCAGAAGATAATTCCGCCAAATGGCGCCGGATTTGGTTCGTCATCAAGGCGCATCCGCCGCGTTGGGTTGGTCGTCGTGTCGAAACTCGCGGGGGTTCCACTCTATTCTCTGTATTTTCAAAAAGTTAGACCTGATCCACAAGCTCTCGTGTTATTAAGTGCCCATCTCAGAATGGCTCTTTTCCGCGATTTCTGCGTTGGCCGACCGATTGGAATCCTCGAAATAGCCGCGCTATTCCTCCGGTTCCAATCATCCGGCCGCCTTGACCTCACGCGACATTGCCGATCCTGGGATGGACACTATTTATTGTCCTTGGGCTTTTTGAATGTCAGGAATGGGCAGAGCTTGCAAACGTCAAAGCCAGGATAGGTCTCACCGGTTCGCGGGAAGGATACCCCGCCGTCACGGATGGTGCGTTCGAGCATCCAGTGAACCGTCGGTTCCATCTGGGCGTAAGGCATGATCCAGTTGACTTCGCCTTGCTCCGTCTTGCCTGCGGTATAGCTGCTGCTGCACATTTGGGTGACATTAAATTTATTCACAACAAAGCACTGAACACAGCCGTGGCAGATCGAGGAATTCATGGTCATGATCATCTCAAAGGGATGTTTATCATTAACGGCATCCCAGTCGTTGGCGAGATGATACGATTGAAGGCTATCGCACATGCCGTGGATCAGGTCCGGTGTAAAAGGCGCTTTGTGCAATGGCGCGGTGGCAAATGCCAGCGGTTCCTGAGGCAATCTTTTTTTCGTCTTGACGAACCTCTCGGCTTGTTCCCAGCTCTTGGTATATTTGAGATGGCTCTTGATCTCGCCGTCATCTATTTCCTTCCACCGCATGACATACTTGGCATTGGAGCAGCCCATCTTATCTGCCGTTCCGAGCAGGATGTCTCCCCGCTGGCGGCTTGCTGCCACATAGGCGCAGAAGGTCACGGGATGAAGGGATATTTTGTAATCGCCATTGCTCTTGAAATCGTCCAGTTCCTTTTCATCGAAAAAATATTTTACCGCAACCGGATAGTACTTCATCTTGAGGATATTTCTCAAAGTGAATACGATACCGGCATCGCTGATTTTTCCCCCATCCTTGTCCGCACGCTCGAGTATCGATTTCGCAAGGGCCACGTCATCAAGACAAAGCTCATAGTCCACCTGAAATTGCGCTTCTTCCGACTGCATCGCATTTTTCTCCAGCATCTTTAGTATCTCCCGATTAATGTTTATATCCTTCGCAAGGCCGGTCATACCGCTTTGCCGTTTTAATTCTTTTTATAGCGCTTGCTTTGCGGTGCCGCAAATCGAATTCAGCAAAACACGTTCCGTCAAAGCATGTTCCATGCCATCCGGGTTGTTCCTTGTGCCGACGTCGGATCACCGTAAATTGAATCGATTCTCTGTAATCTCAATTCGTTATATGCCAGCCGCCGATCTTTCCCCGCGACGGCCCGGCCGGAAGGGAGGGCGACCCCGCCGAGAACCGCAATTTTTTTATTGCGTACCGATATTTTTGCTTGCACAGGCATCGAGCAGCTGAATTCACTGCCTTTTCGCCCTTTCTCCACCGCAGGGTGCAAAGAAAATAAAGCACCTCCCCGCGGCGGGGACCTTCCGGTGCGCTCGTTGCCGGGAAAACCGAAGGTTAATTCCGCATTTAACCCCAAATAAGTCAAGTTACAGATATCATGTGGTTTCCATCCCGTTTCGCCCCTCGATCCGCCCCGTCCAAGATTCCGTGGCATACGTCTTGCTGACCCGCTGGGCGCTCACTTCAAAACGTTTGATGGGGATTTCACCCTGCCCGGACAAACCGGAAGGGAAGGCATCCCCCTCGAACACGGCATCGATTTCACCCGTCGATGACCCGCAAGCCGGAACGACGGCCCGGTGGATCGAAAAGCGGCCTCCTCTGAGGGAGGTCGCCATCAATACACACCGAAGGAGGTATTATGCACAAGAAGGGTTTTTCGGCTTCATTGACCACGGCCGGCCTCATGATGCTGGTGGCGATCCCCCTGATTCTCGCCACGGCCGGTCATGCCTGGGCAACGAGCCTGTCGGAGGCCATCGCCAAGGTTCCCCACGGGACCGGTCCGGGTCAGATCAATCCGGCGGCCGCTCCCGGATTTCTCGGCATTCCCGGCGCCCCGTCCCCGAGCCTGGTGGTGGGGTTTCTTTGGGCCATCTGGGTCGGCTGGATATTTTCCACCATCGGCGCCTTTGGCGGCATCATGGCCGGCGTCGGGCACATCACGATCTTCGGCCTGGCCAACTACGGCAAGACCTTCAAAAAAACGTCCCCCATGCTCAACAAACTGATCACCGACAGCATCCGTGTGTCCAACCAGTGGTTGGTCGGATTGAGCGCGGCGGTCTCGAGCGTAAACTATTACCGGATGGGACGCCTGGTGTTGCCCCTGGGCGTCATGCTGGCCATCGGTTCGGTGGCGGGAAGCGCCCTGGTCCCGGTCATCACCGCCGGCAAGATCTCCCTGAAAGCCTACCTCGGATGGTTCGGGCTGGTCGTTTTCGTCATCGGCGCGTTCTTGTTCTACGATACCACCCCCAGGGGGCAGCGCAAAAAAAAGGCCGCCAAGGCCGCGGCCAAAAATTTTGAAGAATCCCACATCAAGGGTACCTCCACCGCAAAGGGGTCCGAGGAACGGGGCGTCCGGGTTTTGAGCTGGGGCTGGCGCCGCATCTCCTTCTCCTTCTACGGGGTGGAGTTTTCCTTTAATCCCATTGTTCCGGTGATCGGCGGTTTTTTCATCGCCGGCCTGGCCTCGTTTCTCGGCATCGGCGGCGGCTTTCTCTTCGTACCTTTTTTGACGAGCGTCGCCGGTCTTCCCATGTTCCTGGTGGCCGGAACCTCGGCGCTGACCGTTCTGATCGGCATGATCATCAGCATCGTGACGTACATGGCGGTCAAAGGGGTCGCGGTCTACTGGTCGTTGATCGGCGCCGAGCTGATCGGAATTTTCGTCGGCTCCATGATCGGCCCGCGGACCTCGAAGTACATCCCGGACGTCTGGCTGAAGCGATTGTTCGTCGTGTTGGCCCTCTATGTCGGTCTTCGTTACACGACCAAGGGTTTTCTCGGCTACAGCATCGTGCCACCGTTCTGATTTCCGGAGCGGGAAAAAATCAACCCAACCCCAACCCGCGTGCGCCCACCGGCACGCTCCTCCCTGCAGCCGCCCCGGGGCTCTCCCCCGCGCCCCGGGGCACTTCCTCTCCCGCCGTTTATCGTCTGGGAGGAATTAAGGCTCGGGACTTTTTTACGGACGAGGACCCATGCACACGACCGTATTTATCTGGCTCGATACCCTGTTGATTTCGCCCTACCGGTGGATCGGCATTCCGATCGTCGGGTATTACCTCGGCACGGCGGTGCTCTGCGTCTACTGTGTGATCATCGGGCATCTCACCGTCTGCGCATCGGTACGGTTCAACCGGACGATGCTCCGGGATCAAAACCAGGAAATGGTGCACAAGCAGAACCTGTCCGTCTATGCCCTGCTCTCCAAAAAAAAGAGCGCCTACAAGGCCCTCAACGACGAAGCAAACGACGCCTTCGGTCGCGTGTTCTTTTCCCATTTGGCCATCAGCGCGGCCTCCCTGTGGCCGATTCCCTTCGCACTGGCCTGGATGCAGTCGCGGTTTGGCGCCGTCGATTTCATGCTCCCCGTTCGCCTGCCCGGTATCGGCGATCACGTGGGCTACGCGTTCACTTTTTTCCCCTTGTTCATCCTGACCTACATCGGATTCGGAAAAATCAAGCGCCACCTGGCCTTCGGCCGTGCCATGGAACGCCAGATCGAAGCCATCTATGAAGGTGGCGAAGAACTCGTCACACTGGCCGATCTGACCCTGCCTCAAAAATAAGCGTGTTCGGGGCGTACCGGATCCGGCAAAAACGCTGCGATGGCTTTCTCACAATCCTTTCATTCCCCGCGCTGGGCCTCTTTGTCCGTCATTTCACCGGAAGCCGCCTTGTG
Organism: Desulfobacterales bacterium; assembly: GCA_046706045.1. Lineage (GTDB taxonomy): Bacteria > Desulfobacterota > Desulfobacteria > Desulfobacterales > JBDRRP01 > JBJKPT01. The sequence goes on along the minus strand of JBJKPT010000087.1, from coordinate 696 downwards.
ACGATTGCCGTTTCACCGATTCCAACACCGGGAATCGCTGCGGCTTGACAGGGGTTGAGAAACATCTGAAAAGAAAATGAGAACCTTGGGCCACACACTCGGAACCGGACATGAACCGCGATCGACATTTTTCCGCTCGTGAAAACCCCGATTTTCACCGATGGCCGGCGACGGGGGCACGGCGGCCGTGCTTGGCAAACCGGCGCCGCGTTTTTGGCGAAAGGCTTCGCCGCACGCTTTTTTCCGGCCCTGCCGTACTCACCGTTCTATTCGTCCTTATTCTTTTCGTGGACCCGGCCTGGGCCACCCAGACCCATGGGGAGCCCGAGGGGCTCGTCGTCCACCAGCTTTCCCACGTGTTTTTCATTGTTTCCATGGCTACCCTTGCCTACTGGTTGCGGGCCCGGAACCTGACCGTGGCCCGCGGCTGGCGCTACATCCAATACGCAGCCCTGCTGTTGATCCTCTGGAACCTCGACGCCTTTACCGCACACATGCTCGACGAACGCTTCGGCGTATTCCGCCTGGTGCCGGGGGACAAATGGCAGCTGACCATCCCCAGCCAACCCGGCGCGGTGAACCTTGTCTGGCTCCATTACGCGGTGAAGCTCGATCACCTCCTCTGCGTGCCGGCCCTGGCGCTGCTCTACCTCGGCCTGCGGCGGCTTTACCACGACGAGGCATTGCCGAGCCCGG
>JBJKPT010000086.1:0-10918 GCA_046706045.1 Desulfobacterales bacterium | reverse complement strand
TAGGCCCTGCGCAACGCCTGCGGCAGAGCGCCAAACGGCCGAAAGGTGAGCAGGTACTTGATCCCTTTGACGGATTCCCCTTTCCGGAAGAGAAAGGGAGTCGTCCAACTTGGCAATGGATCTTGGCGCCACGCGGCGCAGACGGATTCGGCCGAGCCCGGCAGGATCCGGAAGCCTGCGCGGCGCAGATCGGCCAACCGTTCCGGCGTCTCGCCGTAGGCGCTTTGCAGCAACCGGCGGACGAAATCAACGGCCTGCTCGGGCCGTCGTTCCTTTCCCGGCGCGTGATAGAAACTCTTCCAGAACGCCCGGTCCGGGCCCTGTTCGCTGCCCCCGAAAAAGGTCCAGCGCACACGCCCCTTGTCATCCTGCGTCTTCGATAGGGCCAGCGGCATGAACGTCACAAAGCGTTCGTGCCGGAGGGCGCCCGGCAAATCGGCCAGTTCTTTCGGCCAGAAAATGTTGCCTCGGAGTTTTTCACGGTTGATGCCACGGGCGGGCTGCTCGCGGTCGAGGCGTGCCAGTGCGGACAGGACTTGCTCGGAAATATGTTGCAGGCCCGGATTCAGTTCAAACGCCTGTTCGCGTTCACTCACCAGCCAGGCATGGGGATTGTCCGCGCCGCGGGGACCCGGATGGTTCGTGCCGTAGGGTTTCCAACCGATCAGCGGTGCCGGCATCATCTCGGAATAGGCCAGGATCCGGTAAGGGTTTGCTTTCCCGTACCTCGGAACATCCGTAAGCAGTTTTTGCCATCCTTGTTCAGCCATGCCCTTTCCTTCTTTTGAATAGACGTTGGCGAAGAAAAAAATTTACATGATGGGTTAAAATGGCCTACGGTCCCGCCGTCGACAAGATGAATAAAGTAGTATCAGGTGCGGCAAGAGATCAAGAGAATTTGTCGTCCCGGGGGGCCGCAGGGGCGCCGAGCCAACGTACCGTTTTTTTGAGCTTAGAACCAAATATGAGCGTTCTTTGGCAGTGTGGTGGAGCCAAGGTTCATAAGCATCCGGGTGGAGAATGACCGGCATGCGGTGGTGGATGCCCTTCATGCCCCCCCACGGACTCCTGGGTGAGGATCGTGCATGAACGGTAAGGGTCTCCACCTCTCCGGTCACGGCTCCAGATTTCCCACAGACCAGCGAAGGCGAAAGGCGATTCATCCGGCAGGGTGATGAAGACCGGCTGTTTTTTGCTTTTTTGCCGCAGCCACTCGTAAAAACCGTCGGCAGGGATCAGGCAGCGTCTCCTCTTGAACGCCTCGCGGAAACCGGGCTTGGCAGCCACGGTTTCAGAGCGCGCGTTGATCATTTTTTGACCTATGCTGGGATCCGTGGCCCAGAATGGGACCAGGCCCCGGTGGTATCGATCCAGGACGTTCGAACCGCTCAATCTCGCGATGGCCAGCACCTCCTGGGTCGGCGCCACGTTGAAATTGGCCACGGCCTGGGATCTGGCCTCATCAATGGGGAAATGCCGACGCCGTTCCTCCAGATTCCGGAAACCGACGAATCGGCCGCAGATGTTGCCTCCTTTCTACGAAGCCAAACGGTAGCTATTGCAAACCGTTATGTCCATAGCCATGGAGGAGCGACCCTCAGGCGGGAAACCGGGCAAATACCCGTCGATGAACCAGTTGTTTCATCCCGTCATCACGGTCTGCGCCCTGACCATGGCCGTTACGGGTCTTTTGCTGCTCTTCCGGGTCCGCACCCCGTTTTTTACTCGAAATTCCTAGCTCCTCAGCGATGGTGCCTGGGCGGCGGTGTACCTGCTGCACGGTTTTGCCGGCGTAACGCTCATCGGCCTGGTGGTCGTGCACGCCTGCCTTGCCCTGCGGCCCGGCAATTGGCCGGTCACCCCGCCATGATCACCGGGACGATGGACCGGGATTTCGTCCTCGCCAAATACGACCCGAAGCTTTGGGGAGGCGGAGAAAAACGCTTGAAACAAGCCGGAGGGGAATCCGATGGGACTGGTTGAAGACGTGGCCGCGCGCTGCGACGCCGTTGAAGAATGCTACGAATTCATGCTGGCCTACGGGGCCCAGGGCGTTGTCGACGACCGGGAGAGTCGCTCGGGAACGCAGGTCCGGCAGTTGCTGGCGCACGCCGCGGCGGCCTCGGAATTGCCCGGGGCCCACGCCGGCATCGTCCGGGAACTCAATCCGCAACCGGCCCAAAGCTATGACACGTTTCCGGCCCTGCTTGAGCGCGACGCGGCCAACGCCGTGAGCGCCATGCAACTGGTGCTGGCCCGGCCGAGGCTCAGCTCCCGGCTCATCGACAACCTCAATGCCTCCATTCACCTGCGCACGGTGCTCACCGATATCTTTCTCATCGACGAGGTGCTGGCCATCCAACGGTCCGCCGACACGGGACAAGGAGGATGCCCCCGGGCCGGTTCAAATGCCGCCCGCAATGGCGGCAAGCAAAGGGTGGCGGGACGTTGGTCCGGCATTTTTTCGCCCCTAAAATGGCAGCCACCGCCACCGATATTCACGTGAATAAGCTTCACACCTTTTCGGCACTGTGAAATTCGTTCTCACCGCCTCACGTGGTTTCCTCCGGAATCCTCTCCGCCGTCGGCCCATGGCGAATGCCAAGTCTGGGTCACGGAATCCGAATTCTGATTTCATAATAGGATGTTATGATGGATTGAAGGCCGGGCGGCCGGGGCTGGAACCAAGATTTCCCGCCTCGGATGGGTATCCGGACTTCTTTCCGGTCCCGGACGCTCCGGCTCCGGGATCAGTGGCACAACCTTTGCTACTGAGGCTATCGGGTTTTTGACCGGTGACCCGCCCGGTCATGGCCGAATCGTTCTCCGCTCGCGGGAAGGGGGGCGATACCGGAACGCCGTGGCATCGGCCGGAAAGGGCTGGTTGCCGCGGGGCGAGCTTCGGCACGGCCTTTACACGCATGACGGGTTCAACGCGATCAACGATTGCCCCGGGCGACCATTGGGATCATTTTTCCGGCAGGGGGCCCGGACAAGGTGATGACGGGGTCCTGCCGGCATTGTTTTGGTGCCGGTGCCATCTGGATGATTCGCAATCGGGGTCATGGTGGTTTGGCGGATCCGTGCGGACGATACGATACCGGTGAATCCGAGAAGGGGACCGGGCGAAATGACGATGGCCGAACAGGCCTTAAACGAAGTGTGCGAGTGTACCTATGGAGAAGCCGATACAAGCGAAAAACCATCGCGGGTTGTGGGTGGGGATTTTGATCGTGGTCCTGGTGATTGCCGTGGCGTTCTACGTCCGGCATTCGGGGCCCGCAAAAACCAGGAGGGGCGGCGCACCGCAAATGGTGGGCGTGGCGAAGGTCTTCTCCGGACCGATGCCGGAGACGATTGCCGCCCTGGGTACCGTGACGCCGGTCACGACGGTCACCGTGTTGGCGCAATTGAGCGGGTACCTGACGAAGGTGGGATTCACCGAGGGGCAGGAGGTGACGAAGGGGCAATTCCTGGCGCAGATCGATCCCCGGCCCTACCAGGTTCAGCTCGAGCAATCCCAGGGCCAGTTGGCCAAAGACATGGCGCTGTTGCATCAGGCGCAATCGGATTTGGATAGTTACGAGGTGTTGCAGCGAAAGACTTCGATTTCCGCCCAACAGGATTCAGACCAAAGATTTCTTGTGCAGCAGGATCAGGCGGCCCTGCGGATCGATCAGGCGAATATCGATACCGCCAAGCTGGATTTGGACTATTGCCGTATTTGCTCACCGGTGGGCGGAAAGGTCGGGCTGCGGCTGGTGGACCCGGGAAACTACGTGACGCCAAGCAGTTCGACGGGTATCGCGGTCGTTACGACGATGGTTCCGATCACGGTGATTTTCACGATCCCGCAGACGGAGCTGGGACCGTTGTTGGCAAGGCTGCAGACCGGGGCGACGCTGACGGCGACCGCATATTCCAGCGACGACACGACCAAGATTGCCGAGGGCAGGCTGACCGCGGTCGACAACCAGGTGGATACCAGCACGGGCACGGTCAAGCTGCGCGCCGCCTTTGCCAACACCGACAAGGCCCTCTTTCCGAATGAGTTCGTGAACATCCATCTGCTGGTCGACACGCTGCAGCACGCGACCCTGGTGCCATCCCCCGCGGTGCAAACGGGAACCCCGGGCAGTTATGTTTATCTGGTGAAACCGGATGACACCGTGGCCGTGCAGAAGGTCACCACCGGCCCGACCAACGGGACGTATACGGTCATCACCAAAGGATTGCAGCCGGGCGACACGGTGGTGACGGATGGGGTGGACCGGCTGAGCGACGGAACCAAAATCGCCATGGCGGGAGCGGCGAAGCACCCAGCAGCGGCCGGGCAGGGTGGGCGCAACCGCCTGCCCAAAGAGGTGACGCCGTAAACCGGGATATTCCATGTATTCCATGTTGAGGTGGCTTCCGATTTCATCAACTGAGTTTCCGAGAGGACAAAACCCGGGTCTTCCATGAATCCGTCTCGCCTATTCATTTTACGGCCGGTTGCGACATCGCTGTTGATGATCGCCTTCGTGCTGGTGGGGCTGGTGGCCTTCAAATTCCTGCCCGTCTCCGCGCTGCCGGATGTCGAGTATCCGACGATCCAGGTGCAGACCTTTTATCCGGGCGCCAGTCCGGAGGTCATGACATCCTCGGTCACAGCACCCCTGGAGCGGCAGTTGGGTGAGATGGAAGGCTTGATCCGGATGTCCTCTTCGAGCTCCGCCGGGGCTTCGGTCATCGTGCTGCAGTTCAAATTGTCCCTGGGGCTGGACATTGCCGAGCAGGAAGTGCAGGCGGCGATCAATGCGGCGGGGAACCTCCTGCCGAGCGACCTGCCGGCGCCGCCGATTTACGCCAAGGTGAACCCGGCCGACGCGCCCATCCTGACCCTGGCGCTCACCTCCAAGACACTGCCCCTGACCGATCTGGAAACGATCGCCAATTCACGCCTGGCCGGCCGGATTTCCGAGGTGCCGGGGGTGGGGTTGGTCACCATCAGCGGCGGCAACCTGCCTTCCGTGAGGGTCCAGGTGAACCCGCTGGCCCTGGCCTCCTACGGATTGAGCATCGACAACATCCGCACCCTGATCGGGAACCTGAACGTCAACATGCCCAAGGGCAGCTTTTCCGGACCCGCCCAGTCCTACACCATCAACGCAAACGACCAAGTCACGGATGCCTCGGAATACAACAATCTGATCGTGGCCTACAAGAACGGTGCGCCGGTGCGGCTGAAGGATGTCGCCACCGTGGTCTCGGCGCCGGAGAACGGCGAGCTGGGGGCCTGGATGAACCGCACGCCGGCGATCATTGTCAATGTGCAACGCCAGCCGAACGCCAATGTGATCCAGACGGTGAATGCCGTCAAGGCGCAGCTGCCCGCCCTGACCGCCGGTTTGCCGGCGGCGATGCAGGTCGGCGTGCTGACCGATGGCACGACCTCGATCCGCGCCTCGGTGGCGGATGCCGAGTTCGAACTGCTGCTCAGCATTGCGCTGGTCGTCATGGTGATTTTCGTCTTTCTGAGGAATTTCCAGGCCACCATCATCCCCACCATTTCGGTCCCGGTCTCCTTGATCGGGACCTTCGCGGCCATGTACCTGTGCGGATACAGCATCAACAACCTGACCCTCATGGCGATGATCGTTGCAACCGGGTTCGTGGTGGACGATTCGATCGTGATGATCGAAAACATCTCGCGTTTCATCGAAATGGGTGAAACACCGCTGGAAGCCGCGCTGAAAGGGGCCGGACAAATCGGATTCACCATCATCTCGTTGACCATTTCGTTGATCGCGGTGTTGATCCCGTTGCTGTTCATGGGCGATGTGGTCGGCCGGTTGTTCAGCGAATTTGCGGTGACGCTGGCGGTGACGATCCTCATCTCGGCGGTGGTGTCGCTCACCCTGGTGCCGATGTTGTGCGCCAAGATCCTGGAAAGCAAAGCGGCCCACCAGTCCAGCCGCTTCGAAACCTGGAGTCCGGCGTGGATCGACGGGCTGATCCGGCGGTACGGTCGTGGCTTGACCTGGGTGCTGGCCCATCGCCGGCTGACGTTGTCGGTGGCCTTGTTGACGCTGATTTTGACCGTGGCCATGTACGTCTACATCCCCAAGGGATTCTTTCCGGTGCAGGACACCGGGATCATCCAGGGGGTTACCCAGGCCGCGCAATCGACCTCTTACGCCGCCATGGCGGTTCATCAGCAGGCCCTTGCCGATGCGATCCTGAAGGACAAGGACGTCGTCAGCCTATCCTCCTACATCGGCGTCGACGGCACGAACGACACGCTGAACGCCGGACGCTTCCTGATCAATTTGAAGCCCAGAAGCGAACGCAGCGAAACCGCGGCGCAGATCATCCGGCGATTGCAGAAGGAGGTGGCCGGTGTGCCGGGGATCGCACTTTACATGCAACCCCAGCAAAGCCTCACCCTGAACACCTCGGTGTCGCCGACGCAGTACCAGTTCACCCTGGAGGACCCGAACCCGGGCGAATTCAGCAAGTACGTCCCCCTGCTCGTGGCAAAGCTCAAAACGTTGCCGCAGCTGGCCGACGTGGCGAGCGAATTGCAAAACGACGGGCTGTCGGTCTTCATCAACATCAACCGCGAAAACGCGGCCCGTTTCGGCATTACGCCCGCCACCGTGGACAACGCGCTCTACGACGCATTCGGGCAGCGCATCATTTCCACGATTTTCAAGCAGACCGACCAGTACCACGTCATCCTGGGGGTGGCGTCGAATCCGGCGAAAAACCTCTCGCCCCTGGATTCGATTTATCTTCCGTCGTCTTCGGCAAACGGCGGCCAGGTGCCGCTGCGTTCGATCGCCACCTTCAACCGGCGCCCCGAGCCGTTGGTGATTCACCATTTGGAGCAGTTCCCGGCGACCACGATCTCGTTCAACCTGCCACCGGGGGCCTCGCTGGGCGGCGCGGTGAGTGCCATCGAGGCGGCGGAAAAAGAGGTGAGGCTGCCGGCTTCCATGAGAACGACCTTTGCCGGCGCGGCCCTGGCGTTTCAGAATTCCCTGACCAACGAGGTGTTCCTGTTGCTGGCCGCACTGATTGCGGTCTACATCGTGCTCGGTGTGCTCTACGAAAGCTTCGTGCACCCGGTGACGATCCTCTCGACCCTGCCCTCGGCGGGGATCGGCGCATTGCTGTTTTTGTGGCTTTCGGGCAATGGGCTGGATGTCATCGGCATCATCGGCATCGTGCTGCTGATCGGCATCGTGAAAAAGAATGCGATCATGATGATCGACTTTGCCCTGCACGCCCAGCGCAATGAGGGCAAGGCGGCGCGCGACGCGATTTACGAGGCGAGCCTGCTGCGTTTCCGGCCGATTCTGATGACCACCGTCGCCGCCATGCTGGCCGCCGTACCCCTTTGGCTCGGGGGCGGCATGGGTTCCGAGTTGCGGGCGCCGCTGGGGTTGGCGATCATCGGAGGGCTCACGGTCAGCCAGGTGCTGACCCTGTTCACCACGCCGGTGATCTACCTGGCCTTCGACTCCCTGGCGCAGCGCGTGAAGGGGCGCAACCCATGAACGTCTCGGCGGTCTTTATCAAGCGCCCGGTAGCCGCCACGCTGTTGACCCTCGGCATCGCCCTTTCCGGCGTGCTGGCGTTTATTAAACTGCCGGTCGCGCCCCTGCCGCCGATTTCGTTTCCGACCATCATGGTACAGGCCACCATGGCCGGCGCAAGCCCGGACACCATGGCGGCGACGGTGGCCGAACCGCTGGAGCGGCGCCTGCGCACGATTGCCGATGTGACGGAGATGACCTCGGAAAGCGGCGTGGGCACCACGCGGATCACCCTGCAATTCGGCCTGGACCGCGACGTCAACGGTGCGGCGCGCGACGTGGAGGCGGCCATCCAGGCGGCCCGGGCCGACCTGCCAACGGCCCTGCATTCCAACCCGACCTACCGGAAATTCAACCCGGCCGACGCACCGATCCTGATTCTGGCCCTGACGTCGGAGACCCTGACGCAGGGGCAGCTCTACGATTCGGCGGATACGGTATTGCAGCAGCAATTCTCGCAGCTCAGCGGCGTGGGCAACGTGGAACTCGGCGGGGCCGCCCTTCCGGCCGTGCGGGTGGAGTTAGAGCCCGGCATGCTGTTTCACTACGGCATCGGCCTGGAAGACGTGCGGGCGGCCCTGGCGGCCGCCAATGCCAACAGTCCGAAAGGCTATTTCAACCGCGGCATGCGGCGCCTGCAGATTTACACCACCGATCAGGCCACGCGGGCCTCGGATTACCGCAACATCGTGGTGGCGTATCGCAACGGCGCCCCCGTTTTTCTGCACAATCTGGCACGGGTGGAAGATTCGGTGGAGAATGTGCAAAATGCCGGTCTGTTCAACGGCAAGCCGGCCGTGCTGGTGATTCTGCGCCCCAGTCCGGGGGCCAACATCATCCAAACGGTGGATCAGGCCAAGGCCATGCTGCCGCAACTGCGCGCGGCGCTTCCCCCCAGCGTTCACATCGCCCTGGCCCTGGATCGCTCCCAATCGATCCGGGCCGCCCTGACCGATACCGAGGGTGCGCTGTTCATCGCCATTTTGCTGGTCGTGGGCGTGGTGTTTGTATTTTTGAGGTCCACGAGCGCGATGCTGATCCCGGGGATCGCCGTGCCCATTTCGATCATCGGGTCGTTCGGCCCGATGTATCTGCTCGGTTTCAGCCTGGACAACCTTTCCTTGATGGCCCTGACGATCGCCACCGGCTTCGTGGTGGACGATGCCGTGGTGGTGGTGGAAAACATCTCGCCCCACGTGAAGGGCGGCATGCCGCCCGTGGAAGCGGCCTTGCGCGGCAGCGCCGAAGTGAGCTTCACCGTGTTGTCCATGAGCTTGTCGTTGATCGCGGTGTTTCTGCCGATTCTGCTGATGCCGGGAATGGTCGGACGGCTGTTCAGGGAATTTTCCGAAACCCTGTCCATCACGATTCTCATTTCCCTGGTCGTTTCGCTGACCACCACGCCCATGATGTGCGCCTATTTTTTACGCATCGACGAGACGTCGGAAAAGCCGACCGGGCGGTTGAAACGCGGTTTGGAAGCCGGCTTTGAAAACCTGCGCGGCCTTTATGAAAGATCCCTCGGCTGGGCGCTGCGGCATGCCCGGCTGGTGGGCATGATTCTGATGGCCACGGTGGCCTTGAACATCTACCTGTTTGCGGTCGTGCCGAAGGGTTTTTTCCCGGAGCAGGACACCGGGTTGATCATCGGAACGATCCGGGGGGACCAGAGCATTTCCTTCGACCGGATGAAACACAAGCTGGAGCAGTTGCAGAGTATCGTGTTGCGCGATCCGGCGGTCGCCACGGCGGCGGGCTACACCGGCGGCAGGGAGACCAATAGCGGTTACATGTTCATCACCTTGAAGCCGCACGATCGGCGCAACGTATCGCCCGCGCAGGTCGTGGCCCGGCTGCGCAAGCCCCTGTCCGCCATTCCCGGCGTCCAGCTGTTCATGGTCCCGGCGCAGGATCTGCGCGTCGGCGGCCGGCAAAGCGCCGGGGCGTATCAATACACCCTGCAAAGCGAGGACAGCGAGGCGCTCTATGCCTGGATGCCCAAAATCGTCGCCGCGCTGAACACGGACAACAAGCTCCGCGACGTCAATTCCGACCTGCAGCAGGGCGGGCTGGAGACCGATCTGGTGATTGACCGGCAGAACGCCTCCCGGCTTGGGATCACGCCGAGTCAGATCGACAATACCCTCTACGATGCCTATGGGCAGCGCCAGGTGTCGACCATCTACCAGGCGCTCAACCAGTATCACGTGGTGATGGAGCTGGCCCCGCAATATCTGCAAACGCCGGATATGCTGAAAAGCATCTATATCAGTACATCCGGCGGCCCGGCCAGCGGGACGGGGAAGACCAATATGCCTGCTGGAACGTTTGTATCTTCGACCCATTCCTCATCGGCGGCGAGCCGGGTCGCCAACGTGGCCCTGGATTCGGCCACCAACCTGGCGATCAACAGCATCGCCGCCAACGGCAGGTCCAGCGCCTCCAGCGGCGCCGCCGTGAGCACCCAAAAGGAGGTGATGGTGCCGCTTTCCGCCGTCGCTTCCTACAAACCCGGCAACACGCCGATCGAGGTCAACCACCAGGACGGTTTTCTGGCCAGCACCATCTCCTTCAACCTGCCGCCGGGGGAGGCGTTGGGCACGGCGGCCACGGAAATTCAAAAGACCATGAGCAATCTCGACGTCCCGCTGTCGATCCACGGCAGCTTTGCGGGAACCGCGGCGGCGTATCAGTCGTCTTTGTCGAGCGAGCCGTAGCTGATCATCGCCGCGTTGGCCGCCGTTTACATCGTGCTGGGGATTCTCTACGAAAGCTTGATCCACCCGATCACGATCCTTTCCACCATTCCCTCCGCCGGGATCGGCGCCCTCCTGCTCTTGTTGCTGTTTAAAATGCCGTTGACCATCATCGCCTTGATCGGCGTGATTTTGTTGATCGGTATTGTCAAGAAAAACGCGATCCTGATGATCGACTTTGCGCTGCAGTTGGAGCGGGGGGAGAATCTGCCGCCGGAAGAGGCGATCTTGCAGGGGGCGGTGTTACGCCTCCGGCCCATTCTGATGACGACGTTTGCCGCCATGCTGGGCGCGCTGCCGCTGGCCATCGGCCTGGGACAGGGCGCCTCGTTGCGGCAGCCGTTGGGGATTACCATCATCGGGGGTTTGGTGGTGAGCCAGGTCTTGACCCTGTACACCACGCCGGTTGTCTATTTGTTCCTTGACCGGCTGGGAACAAGGCTGCGGGGCCGGCCGAGCACTGCACCGCTGCGCGCGGACAACATTGTGGAGATCGAACAATGTGGCGGATCTGGATTTTGGCTCTGGCAATAATGATGGGCGGCTGTATGGTCGGGCCGAATTACCGGCGGCCGGGGG
>JBJKPT010000085.1:0-6450 GCA_046706045.1 Desulfobacterales bacterium | reverse complement strand
ACAAGCCCGAACCCCGCCACCAACAAAAACGGAAATAGAAAATTCCAGCCGAAAGCGGAGCGGTCACGAAAAAATTCCCGATTGCGGGCGAGAAACATCGCCCAAAAGCGTTTGAAACTCATGACATCCCTCGGACGGACACGCGCCGTTACTTGCCGGCGCCGGTTGAAACGGCCCGATTCGGTTCCGGTTCTGCAGCGATGGACATTTTAACCGCCGGAAGAGAGCCGACGGGTCGGGGGTCAACATGTGGGCCGGACGCCGAAGCAGACCCTAAGAAGGCGCTTTCCACCCGGTGCTCAGTCTCTCAGCCGCCGGCCGGTCAAGGTCAAAAACACGTCTTCGAGGTTCGAAGACCGAACACTCATCTCGGCCAGGTCCACGCCGTGATCCATGAGACGTTTCAGGCAATCGTTCACGTTTTCGGCATGGATTTCGACCCGATCCCGGACCCTGTGGATCGCAACGGGCAAATCCTCCTTTTTAACGGCCCCGATGCTTGCTGCCGGCAGCACGACGGTTACGCCGTGGGCATGGTGCCGGATGAGTTCTTCCGGCGAACCCCGGGCAATGATCCTGCCCTGATCCATGATGGCGACGGCATCGCAGAGGTGCTGAGCCTCTTCCATGTAATGGGTGGTGAGGACGATGGTTTTCCCGGCGGCCTTGATGCGGCCGATGATGTCCCAGAGTTCCCGTCGTGCCTGTGGATCGAGGCCGGTGGACGGTTCATCCAGAAAGAGCAGCCGCGGCCGGTTGACAAGAGCAAGCGCGAGGAGCAGACGCTGGCGTTGGCCGCCGGAAATACGATCGTTGCGTTGTTTGCGGATTCCCTGGAGACTGCACATCGCGATGAGCCGCTCCGGGTCGTCGGGCTGATCGTAGAGCCGTCGGAAAATATCCAGGGTTTCACCGACGGTAAGAAAATCAAACAGGGCCGTGTGTTGAAACTGAATCCCGATCTCCTGGTGAAACGAGCTGTCCCGGGCTCTTCCCCGATAAAGGATTTCGCCGGCCGTGGGTGCGATGATCCCCTCGGCGACTTCGATGGTGGTGGTCTTGCCTGCACCGTTGGGACCGAGCAAGCCGAAACAGGCCCCGGCGGCTACGCAAAAATTCACGCCGTCCACGGCGGTCAACGCGCCGTATCGCTTCACCAGATCACGCACTTCGAGTACAGGGAGCATAACGTCGACCCTCCGGGCCGCATCCCGCGGCGCAAATGGCAGATCATAAGAATACCGCCGGTCAAGTCAACCGTCTCTTTCCCTTGACAAGGCCCACGGCCCGGGCATAGGTTGCCACCGGTCCATATCCGCCGGTACCGGCCGCCACCATCCACAAACCCTCGGTGGTCCCGGGCGTAATTGCGGTGAGGCACCGAGATGGTCGCGTCGCCACGGCCGCAAAGCGCGAGAAGCGAGAATACCCGGCGTATTTGAGCGCCGAACAACGCCGCGGCCCCGGATGGATCCACCATCGAATCCCACTGCCATTAGACCACTGACCACTTAGGACCGAGGCCCCAAGCCGTGAGCCCTGTTCCACCGATTGTTGCCATTTCCGGCAATTCCGACTCCGGAAAAACGACCCTGATCGAAAAACTCATCCCCGTGCTGCGCGCGCGGGGCTACCGGATCGGTACGGTAAAGCACGCCCATCACGGGTTTGCCATGGATCGTGAGGGAAAAGACACCTATCGGCACCGGCAGGCCGGCGCCGACACGGTCATGGTGACCGGTCCAGAGGGTATCGCCATGCTCAAACGGGTGCCGAATCCATCACTTGCCGACCTGCTGGCCTTTTTCGCAGACCGGGATCTGGTGATCGCCGAAGGATTCAAGGCCGAAGCCGTTACCAAAATCGAGATTTATCGCCGGACCGCCGGCACCGCGCCCTGCTGTCTGGACGATCCCGATCTTGCCGCCGTGGTCACGGACGACGTGGCCCTCGATGTCCCCGTACCGGTCTTTGGCCTGGATGCGATCGAGGATATCGCCAATTTCATCGAGGCATCTTTTCTTTCCGGTCGTCCTCGTGTTTACCCCTAAACGGCCTTTTTGATCGATTGCGGACTCGGGCGCTGATTATCTTCGAACCCGTGTAACCGATACCCCCGATCGGGTTCTTTACCGCCGAAAGCGGAAAAAACCATGGACAACGCCGCCGGTCGCGGCGTATACGACCCGGGAGCCATCATGATCGACTGGATTCTGTTTATCCTCATCATCGGCGGGGGAATCCTTCTTCAAGCGGTAATCCTGCCTCGACTCGGAATCGGAACCTGAATGCGCGAGGCCTGTCAGGTGACGGGCAGGGAAGACGATGACCGGCAACCGGATGGTCGGCAGGGTTCAAGACGACGACAGCGCATTGATCCGAGCGATCAATGACGGCGGGGCGGACCGGTTTACCGAACTCGTCGATCGTTACGAAAAGAAACTCTACAACTTCGGCCTGCGGGTTTGCGGAGACCCCCACGATGCCGAAGATCTGGTCCAGGACACCTTTCTCAACGTATTCCGGTACCTGGGTTCATTCCGGTTCGAAACCAAGTTCAAGAACTGGCTTTACCGGGTGGCCGCCAGCGTGTGCATGAAAAAGCGACGGCGCTCCAAGTACGCGCCGGATCGTGAACTCTCCTTGGAAGAGTTCCTTCCCAAGGAGGGGGAAGCCGTGCCCGAACAGGTGCCGGACTGGGCCACGGACCCGGCAAAACAGGTCCTGAACGACGAACTGTCCCGGTTGCTCAAAGACGCCATCCTCGAATTGCCGGATAAGTACCGGGTGGTGGTGATCCTCCGGGACCTGGAAGATTTTTCAACCGAGGAGAGCGCCCAGATCCTCGGCATCTCACCGGCCAACGTAAAGGTCCGGCTCCATCGCGGGCGTCTCTTTCTTCGCGATAAGCTTCAGGGGTATTTTCACGATGGCCCATGACGACTCCAACCACGATGCATGCCTTGCCATGTTCAAGCGGTTGTCGGCCTACGTGGACAACGAGCTGGATGCCGCCACCTGCCGGGACATCGAAAAACATACAGCCACGTGCACGGCCTGCAAAAGCTGCCTGGAAACCCTTCGGCAGACCATTGCCCTTTGCCGGGAGATGAAAAGCGAAAATCCGCCGACGATCTTCTCCGCACGACTCAAGGAGGTCATCCAGCGGTTGACCCGGTCTTCGCACTGAAAACGGCCGCCGCACCGTGATGATGCCTTCCTGGTTCGGTGCAGACCACGCCTCGCTGGTTTTGACCGATCGACCCCATGATCGCGGCGGTTCCGCCACATTGACAACCTCCGGAACGTTGGATAGCATTTTTTATTTTGTGCGCACCGCGCCCGCCGTCGGAACGACGGGAATCCCGAACCCCCCAGTCGAGGAGCATGCCATGATCATCGGCCTGGATGTCGGAGGCACCCACACCGACGTGGTTCTGATCGGAACCGAAGGCCTGATCCGCTCCACCAAGGTCCCCACCGATGTGTCCAACCTCTTCGCCACCGTCTTGACCGGTCTTAAACGCGTGATCGGCGACACGCCGACTTCTGGAATCAGCCGCATGGTGCTGAGTACCACCTTGACCACCAACGCCGTGGCCCAAGGAAAAACCGAGCCGGCGGCCATGATCGTCGTGGCCGGCCCCGGCATCGATCCGGAACACTTCCGGGTCGGCGCCCATTATTATCCGGTGAGCGGCGCCATCGACCACCGGGGCCGGGTAAAAAAACACCTGAATCCGGCGGAGATCGATTCCGTTGCGGACCGGCTGGCCGCAGCCGGTATCCGTTGCGTGGGCGTGGCGGGCAAATTCTCGGTGAGAAATCCGGCCCAGGAACACCAGATCGCCGAACTGCTCGGCGATCGTTTTGAACGGGTTTTTTGCGGCCACGAACTCTCCGGCGGCTTCAATTTTCCCCGACGCATCGCAACGACCTATTTGAACGCCGCCATCTACCCGATCCACTGTCGGTTTTACAGTGCCGTGAAGTCCTCCCTGGAAAGCATGGGCCTGACCATGCCGATCCGCCTGCTAAAGGCAGACGGCGGCAACCTGAATCTCGACGCGTCCCTGGACTGCCCGGTATTGACCATCAACTCCGGCCCGGCGGCCAGCGTCATGGGATCTTTGGCCTTTGCCGACGAAACCGACCAGGCCCTGATCATGGATATCGGCGGCACGACCACCGACATGGCCATCATGGTGGGAAACGCACCGCTCTTGGATCCCTACGGCATCGACATGGGCCAGTTCAAGACGCTGGTCCGATCTCTGCACACGTATTCGGTGGCCATCGGCGGAGACAGCGTGGTGACGGTGACCGACGGCCGCATTCAAATCGGTCCGGACCGTCAGGGGCCGGCCATGGCGTTCGGCGGGCCGATGCCCACCCCCACCGACGCCCTGGCGGTCCTCGGCCGAATGCGGATCGGCGACCGGCAAGCCGCCGCCACCGGGATGGCGACCATCGCAAAAGCCCTCGGCTGCCCGGTAGAAGAGGCCGCCGATCGCATCTTCACCGAGACCTGCAACCAAATTCTCACCCATGCCCGGGACATGATCGCCCGGATCAATGCCCGACCGGTCTACACCGTCCACGAAATGTTGGAAGACTACCGTATCCAGCCGACCCGGATTCATCTGCTCGGCGGGCCGGCGCCCCATTTCGCCCGGCGCCTCGAAGAACTCAGCGGATTCCGCGTGGGGGTGATTCCGCGCTGGGAGGTGGCCAACGCCATCGGCGCGGCCCTTGCCCGCACCACTACCGAGGTGACCCTTTTCGCCGATACCCAGCAGGGGGTTGCCGTTTCACCGGAAGAACATTTCCAAAAACCCATCGACAACGGATTCCACCTGGCGGATGCCGAGAGCTTGGCTTTTTCGCTGCTGCGGGAAAAAGCCATTCGCCACGGCGCCAATCCGGATTTTCTGGAGATGGAAACCATCGAAAAACAGCAGTTCAACATGGTCCGCGGCTTTTCCACGGCCGGCCGCAACATCCGGATCAAGGTCCAGGTCAAACCCGGCTTGATCCAGGGCTACGATCCGGCGGCCGGCGGACTGACCTGAGCGCCAACGACGACAACGGAAGGGTTCATCCATGCCCATCCTCCGTGCCCGACACAAAACCGGACTCGTATTCTTTCCTGCCTACGATTGGGCCATCAGCCCCACCCACCCCGAACGGGAGGAACGATTGCTCTACACCCAGGATCAGTTCCTGGAAGAAGGCATTTTCGACATCGACGGCATCGACGAGTTGAAACCCGATCTGGTGACCGTGCAGGACATCCAACGGGTCCACTTTTGCGCACCGGACCCATGGCAAGTGACCACCGAATCGCATTTGATCACTGCCGGTGGAGTCAAAACCGTGGGCATGGCGGTCATGGAAAAACGCATCGAACGCGGGTTCGCACTGGTACGCCCGCCCGGTCACCACGCCATGCGCGTGGTCCACGGCGGTCGCGGCTTTTGCAACATCAATATCGAAGCCATCATGATTGAATACCTCCGCGAAGCCTACGGCATCGGCAAGGTGGCCATCGTGGACACGGACTGCCACCACGGTGACGGCACCCAGGATATCTACTGGCACGACCCCGACACCCTGTTCATCTCCATTCACCAGGACGGCCGCACCCTTTATCCGGGCTCGGGATTCACCCATGAACTTGGCGGCCCGACGGCCATGGGCACCACGATCAACATCCCCCTGCCGCCCCACACCTCGGAAGAGGGATTTCTCTACACCATCAAGCACGTGGTCAAACCGATCCTCAAGGATTTCAACCCCGAGCTCATCGTCAATTCCGCCGGTCAGGACAACCACTACTCGGATCCCATCACCAACATGAATTTCTCCGCCCAGGGGTACGCGGCCATGACCGAGATGCTTCAGCCGGACATCGCCGTCCTGGAAGGCGGCTACTCCATCGAAAGCGCCCTGCCTTACGTAAACCTCGGTATCGTCCTGGCCATGGCCGGCGTGGACTATGCCGGCATCCGCGAGCCGGACTACGACCCTGAACGTATCCGCCAGAAGCCGGAAACCGGGGAGTACGTCCGTCGGGTCGGCGACCAGGTGCTCAACCAGTGGCAACGCCGGGAGCAAATGCGGGCTGCGGCTTGCGAGGGGGTTGCCGTGGCCGAGCGCCGGCGCAGGATCTATTACGACACGGACGACATCCACGAGCAGCAACAGGAGCTGCTCCGCGTCTGCGCCGATTGCGCCGGGGCTTTGCGGATCGTCTCCTCGGCCGTGCCGGGCCATCGAATCCTTGCCGTCCACGCCCCCCGAAACGCCTGCGCGGCCTGCCGCGAACAGGCCCGGCGGTGGTTCGACGAAAGCCCCGAAAATGTCGACTTCGCCTATTTCCAGGATCGGACCACCGATCGTTACCACGTAAAGAAAAACACCCTCCAGCCGGGGGACCGGTACTGATCC
>JBJKPT010000084.1:0-2678 GCA_046706045.1 Desulfobacterales bacterium | reverse complement strand
TGAAAATCAACGCCGAAGAACTCGATCGGGTGCGGATCCTGTTCGGATACGGAGGACCGGAAGCCGAATCCGTCGCGGGCCTGACCCAGCGTTTCGGTTTTTCCGTGGTGGCCGTCACCCGCGGCGCCAGCGGCAGCACCCTTTACGCCGACGGGGATCGCCTCGATGCCGCCGGCGCCACCGCCGGACGCATCGCCGACAGCGTGGGCGCAGGGGATGCCTACGCGGCCATGCTGGCCGCAGGCCTTCTCCGGGGCTGGCCGCTGACCCGGACCCTCTCGGCGGCCGGGGCGTTCGCCGCCCGGATCTGCACCGTGCCGGGGGCGATTCCGCCGGACAACACGTTTTACGATCCGGTCCGGCTCCGCCCCGGGAAAAAAAGGTGACCCATGCCCCAAGAAGGAATTTATGTTCAAATGTTCAGCATCCACTGCCTGATCCGCGCCGAGCACATGGATCTGGGCCGGGATGCCGATACCGGCGGGCAGGTCAAGTACGTGATCGAATTGGGCCGGCACTTGGCCCGGATGGCCCAAATCCGGAGGGTGGACCTCTTCACCCGGTGGATCGCCGACAAGGCCGTTTCCACGGATTACGCCCGCATCGTCGAGCCGGTGGAAGACAAATTCCGCATCGTCCGGATCCGCTGCGGCGGCACCAAGTACATCCGCAAAGAGCTGCTCTGGCCCCACGTGGACGAATACATCGACAAGACGATCCGATTCATCAAACAGAACAACGCCCTGCCCGACATCGTGCACGGCCATTACGCGGACGCAGGCTACGTCGCCATGCACCTGGCCCGCATTTTCGGCGTCCCCTTCGTGTTCACCGGCCATTCCCTCGGGCGGCCCAAACGTCAGAAGCTTCTCGAGGACGGCATGCCGGAGACGGAGGTCGAAAAAAAATTCCGGATCTCGCGCCGCATCGGCGCGGAGGAAGAAGTGCTCGCCGCGGCGGACCTCGTGGTGTCCAGCACTCAGCAGGAAATCCGGGACCAGTACGGCATGTACGCCCGCACGGATCCGTCGGTGTTCCGGGCGATCCCGCCCGGTCTCGACATCGAGCGGTTTTATCCGTTCTACCGGGACCGGCTGCCGCAGAGCCAAAAGACCGAAGAAGACCGGTACGCCCAGGCCTCGATCCTCCACGAACTCGACCGGTTCTTCATTCATCCGGACCGGCCGCTCATCCTCGCCCTCTGCCGCCCGGACAAGCGGAAGAACATCGCCGGCCTCATCGAGGCATACGGCGAGGACCCGGAGCTGCAGGCCATGGCCAACCTCGCCGTCTTCGCCGGAATCCGCAAGGACATCACCGCGATGGAGGAAAACGAGCGCGGCGTCCTCACCGACATGCTGCTTCTCTTGGACAAATACGACCTCTACGGCAAGATGGCCATCCCCAAAAAGCACGACTTCGAACACGAAGTGCCGGAGCTCTACCGGATCGCGGCCGCCAAACGGGGGGTCTTCGTCAATCCGGCCCTGACCGAACCCTTCGGCATCACCTTGATCGAGGCCTCGGCGACGGGGGTTCCGGTCGTTGCCACACGGGACGGCGGCCCTCAGGAAATCGTGGGCAAGTGCAAAAACGGAATCCTCGTGGACCCCCTGGATTCCGCGTCGATCGCCGCGGCCCTGAAGACGATACTCTCCCAAGGAGACAAATGGGAAGAATTCTCCAAAAACGGCGTCATGAACGTGCGGAAACACTATACATGGACCACCCATGCCCGGACCTACCTGAAGGAGATCCAGTCCCTCATGGACGCTTCGGCGGCAACGGACATGAACGCCGCCGTTCCCTCGGACGCCATCGGCCGGCGCATCGCACGCCTCGAACACTTCATCGTCACGGACATCGACAACACCCTGATTGATGGAGACAACGGATCCCTCGCCGAACTGGTCGCCAGCATTGAGGCCCACCGCGAGCGGATCGGTTTCGCCGTGGCCACCGGCCGCACCATCGACTCGACCGTGGACATCCTCACCCGGCACGGGGTGCCGGCACCGGACATCATCATCTCATCGGTCGGCTCGGAGATCTACTACGGAAAGGAACACCATTACGGGCAGGGATGGGATACCCACATTTCGGACCGATGGGACCGGGACCGGATCGTCGCCCTGCTCGCAGACATGGATTTTTTGCATTACCAGGAAGAAGAGACCCAACGCCGGTTCAAGGTGAGCTACGACATGGCGCCGGCAAAGGACCGTCTGGCCATGATCCACGACCGGCTGCTGAGACACCGGTGCCGCTACAACCTCATCTATTCCCACGAGCGCTACCTCGATATCCTCCCCTATCGCGCCTCCAAGGGAAAAGCCATTCGGTACCTGAGCTACAAGTGGGACATTCCGCTTCGGAATTTTCTCGTCTGCGGCGACTCGGGAAACGACGAAGAAATGCTCCGGGGAGAACCCTTTGCCGTGGTGGTGGAAAACCACACTTCGGAGCTGGAATCCCTCCGAGGGGCCAAACGGGTCTACTTCGCCACCCGCCCGGGGGCGGGCGGCATCCTCGAGGCCATCGCCCATTACCGGTTTTTTGAAAACGCAGGGAAGATAACGCCATGAGCCTTCACAACAAGGTCCAACTGATCAGCTACCCCGACAGCCTGGGCGACGGCCTGGTCGAACTGCACTACGTGCTCAGGAATTATTTCCGCA
>JBJKPT010000083.1:0-5984 GCA_046706045.1 Desulfobacterales bacterium | reverse complement strand
CCTCCACGCGCCCGGCGGTCACCTTCTGCTCGTTGATGTGGGGAATCACGACCAGGGGGACGCCGAAGTAAAGGCTTTCCATGGTGCTGTTCATCCCTCCGTGGCTGATGAAGACGTCCGTTTTCGGAAGGATTTCCAGCTGCGGCACGTGCGGCATGGCAATGAAGTTATCCGGAACGGCCGGAAAGGATGCGGGGTCGATCCTGCGGCCGAGCGAAAGGACGACTTCCCAGTCGGTATTGCCGAAGGCATCGAAGCAGAGGCGGTAGAATTCTGCCTTGTCGTTGAAGACGGTTCCAAGGGAGATGTAGAGCCGCGGCCGGGAGCGCAGCCGTTCCAGGGGGAAGTCCGAATCGCGGTCCCGCTCGGGATGAAACGAGGGGCCGACAAAGAGAAAACGATCGTCGAACGCACCGGCCCCCGGCTGAAAGGCGCGGGGGAGAAACACGATTCTCAGGTTTTCATCCCCTTCCAAAAGTGAAGAGACATCGGAAAACGGCAGGCGATAAGCCGCGCGAAGACGCCCCAGTTCCCGGGTCATCCATTCCGGGGGGGCGCCCCGCGAGGCGTGCGGGCCCGTTGCCTCGCGCATCGATTCCCGGATCCGGGCATCCAGGACGTAGGTGGGCCGAAGCGACACGCCGGGAACACCCAGCGCATGAGCGATGATCCGGGCCCACAGAAACAGGTCGCTGTAGACCAGGCAATCGGGCCCCTCGGCCCGCACGGCTTCCAGAAGCGGAGGGACCGCCTGCCGGCTCGCCTGAAACATGCGGATCCTGAGCATGGCAAGTCGCCGATTGTCGTCTGCGGCACTGTCCTTCCGCGATCGGTCCGGCCGGAACAGCGAAGCGTCGTAGGGGCGGAAGGTTGCGCCCACCGCCTCGGTGACGGCGCGAAACGCTTCGGAATTAAAGTAGACGACCGCTTCGCCGCGCGCCACCAGTTCCTGAACCACGGCGAGTGTGGGATTGACCTGCCCATGGCTCGGAAAGTTCAGAAAAACGTATGTCGCCATCGCCGGATTGCCTTCAATTGGAGAATTCCGGATTTTGCGGCCACGGGGCCGCGGCCGTTTCACCGCTCGAGGTGAAGGACGCAGCCGCCCGATCCCGGAACTGGCTCGCGTAGAGGTGCTGGTAGACACCGCCCCGGGCGAGGAGCGCTTCGTGGGTTCCGCGCTCCGCCACCCGGCCTTCCTCCATCACGATCAACTGGTCCGCATTGGCGATGGTCGAAAGGCGGTGGGCGATGACAAAGCTGGTCCGTCCCTTCATCAGTTCGTGCAGGGCTTTCTGGATCCGCAGTTCGGTGCGGGTGTCCACGGAACTGGTCGCCTCGTCCAGGACGAGGATCGCCGGATCCGCGAGGATCGCCCGGGCGATGGTGACCAGTTGCCGCTGGCCTTCGGAGAGGTTTCCTCCCCGCTCGGCAAGGACCGTGGCGTAGCCTTTGGGGAGCCGGCGGATGAACCCGTCCGCGTGGGCGAGCTTGGCCGCGGTGACGACCTCCTCGTCGCTCGCGTCGAGCCGGCCGTAGCGGATGTTTTCCATTACCGACTCGCTGAAGAGAAACGACTGCTGGAGAACCACCCCGAGCTGCCGCCGGAGGCTCTCCGGGGATACGGTCCGGATGTCGACCCCGTCGATCCGGATCGTTCCGGCTTCCGGATCGTAGAACCGGGAGAGCAGGTTCACGAGGGTGGTCTTGCCCGCACCGGTGTGCCCGATGAGGGCGATCCGTTCTCCTGGCCGGGCATGGATTGAGACGTCCTTCAACACGGGAACGCCGGGCACGTAGGAGAAGGTGACGTGTTCGAGGGCCACCTCGCCGCGGACCCGGGGAAGCTCCAGCACCTGGTCGGACTCGGTCCGGTCGGCGGCGGTGTCCAGGATCTCGAAGATCCGCTCGGCGCCGGCGAGGGAGCCCTGGATCTGGTTGTAGAGATTCCCCAGCTGGCGCAGGGGATCGGCGAATCGCCGGGAGTAGGTGATGAAGGCCGCGATGGTGCCGATGGTCACCATTCCCCGGATCGCCAGCCATCCGCCCAGGCCGCAGAGGACGGCGACGTTCAGGTTCGAGAGGATCCCCATCATCGGCATCACGAGCAGGGCCAGGGTCATGGCCCGCACGCCGGATGCCCGCACCGCCTCGTTTGCCTGATCGAACCGGCCCAAAACGCTTTCTTCCTGCCCGAAGGCGAGCACGACCCGCTGTCCGCTGTAGGTCTCTTCGAGGACGGCGTTCAGCGCGCCCAGCTCCCTCTGGTAGCTGCGGAACACCGTCCGGGTCCTTCGGCCGACCGTGCCGACGAGGCCGATCATCAGGGGAAAGGCCAGCATCGAGCCCAGGGCGAGCCAGGGGCTGAGGAAGAAGATCACCGCCAGAATGCCGGCGAGGGTCAGGATGCCGGTGAAAAGCTGGGTGGCGTTGTAGGTCAGCACCCGGCTGATGGCGTCCATGTCGTTGGTCAGCCGGCTCATCAGGTCCCCTTGCTTCCGGGAATCGAAAAAGCGCAGGGACAGCGTTTGGATGTGGTTGAACAGATCGGCCCTCAGGGCCCGCATCGCCTTCTGGGCGACCCCGGCGATCAGAACGCCCTGGGGGAGTTGGGCCGCGGAGGAAAGGGCGTAGGCCGCCAGCATGAGCAGGGCGAGCCGGAGCAGTGTCGAGGGGCTGCCGCCCACGAGCTGGTCGATGGCCCGGCCCATCAGGTAAGGGCCGGCAAGGGCCAGGGCCGTGCCGAGGCCGGCGACCAGAAAGACCAGGAAAAGCGCGGCCCGATAGGGCCGGAGGTAGCGCGTGAGGCGTCGGAGCGCTCCCCGCACGTCCTTTGCCCGTTCCGTGGCCGGTCCCTGGCTGCCCATCCTGCCGCCCGGCCCGGTGAGTCCGGTCAGGCGGACGGGGGCCTGTTTCGATTCGGTGCCGTCAGTCATGAAGGCCTGCCTTTTTCCCGGCCGGTTCTCCGAGCTGGGAGCGATAGATGTCCCGGTACACGGCGCTTTCCCCGATGAGTTGGCGGTGGGTGCCCATGGCGCCGATGCGGCCCTGGTCGAGGACGAGGATCTTGTCGGCCAACAGGACCGTGCTGATGCGCTGGGCCACGATGATCCGGGTCGTGGCGTTTTTCGAGGCGGCGATCAGCTGATCCAGGGCATCCTGGAGCCGGACTTCCGTTTCGATGTCCAGGGCGCTGGTGGAATCGTCGAGGATCAGGACCTTGGGTTTGACCAGAAGGGCCCGGGCGATGGCGATCCGTTGGCGCTGCCCGCCGGATAGGGTCGCTCCCCGCTGGCCCACCACCGTGTCGTATCCATCCGGAAGCCCGGAAATGAAGTCGTCGGCCTGGGCCGCCCGCGCCGCGGCGACGACTTCGCCGTCGCCGGCGGCCATCCGGCCGTAGCGGATGTTGTCCCGCACGGTGCCGCTGAAAAGGACCGATTCCTGGAGGGCGATGCCGATGGCGCCCCTCAGGGCGTGGGGATCGAGGTCCCGGACATCGATTCCGTCGAAGGTGATCCGGCCGGCCGTGACGTCGTAGAAGCGGGGAATCAGGTGGATCAGGGTCGATTTTCCGGAGCCGGTGGCGCCCACGACGGCGACCGTCTCTCCGGGCTCGGCGACAAAGGAGACGTCGGAGAGCACCGGTTCCGCGCCGTTGCCGGAATAACTGAAGCCGACGTTTTCAAAGACGATCCGGCCCCGGGGGTTGGCGAGGGGGAGCGCCGATGCGGGGGGCCGGGCCTTGGATTCGGCGTCGAGAACCTCCAGGATCCGGCTGGCCGATGCCTCCGCCGCCGCGATGGGGCCGAGCATGCCGGCCAGCAGGAGGATCGGGAAGAGGGCGAAGGAGAGGTAGTTGATGGCGGCCACCACCTGGCCGATGGACATGGCGCCCGTCATCGCCGCCCGGCCGCCGAGCCACACCGCGCCGATGATCGCCAGGTTCAATACCAGGAGCATCACCGGGGTGAAGACCGCCAGGAGGCTGGCGACCTCGATGGTCCGGCCCATCAACGCCTCGTTGGCCTCGTCGAAGCGGGCTTCCTCATGGGCGGTGCGCACGAAGGCCTTGACCACGCGCATGCCGGCAAGGTTCTCCTGGAGCACGACGTTCAGCCGGTCGAGCCGCTGCTGGACCCGGAGAAACATCGGCCTCGCCTTGCGGGCGAAGAACCAGACCATGAGGACGATCACAGGCACGAACGCCGCCATGATGAGCGCCAGGCGGGGGCTGGTCAGGATGAGCAGGACGATCGCCCCCGCCGCCCAGATCGGCGCCCGGGTGAGGATGCGAAGGGAGAGCATCACGATCATCACCACCGTGCTGACGTCGCTCGTGGAGCGGACGATGAGGTTTCCGGTCTGGAGCGCGT
This sequence comes from Desulfobacterales bacterium, assembly GCA_046706045.1. Taxonomy (GTDB): domain Bacteria; phylum Desulfobacterota; class Desulfobacteria; order Desulfobacterales; family JBDRRP01; genus JBJKPT01. Next base: position 1,608 of record JBJKPT010000083.1, on the reverse strand, counting down.
CGAGGTTTCCGAAGGAAAAGGTCTGCACCTTCCGGATCAGCGCGCGGCGCAGGTCGGCGCCGAAACCCATGGCGGCCGCCACCGAGAGGTAGTTGTTCGCGACGGCGAAGGCCGCGGAAAGGATCGCCGCCCCCACCATGACCAGGGCGGTGACGATGACCACATGGAGGTTTCGGGGCACGATTCCCTGGTCGATGATCCGCTGGGTCAGGTGCGGAATGAGAAGATCCGCCGCGACCATGCCGAAGAGCAGGAGCAGGGCGGAAACGGCCTGGATCCGGTACGGCCTCAGAAAGGCATAAAGGCGGAGGAGGGATTTCACCGCGTTTTCTCCTGTCCATCCGGGCGGACGACCTGCCCGGCGGCGCACGGCGCGTCGCCGTCCCCGGGCGCTTCCGAGGCCAGGTACCGATGAACCTTCAATAGCGATTGCCGGAGGGTTTCGATCTCGGGTGCCGTCAACATCGACGTCATCTCCTGATCCATCGCCAGGAAGGAGGCCCGGGCCTCTTTCTGAAGGGTGCGCGATTTTTCGGTCAAATAGACGCGGACGATCCGCTGATCGGATTCGTCCCGGCGCCGGGTGATCCAGCCGTCGCGTTCCATCCGCTTCAACGTGTTGGTCGCCGTGGGCGGGGTGATGTGCAGGGCCTGGGCCAGGGCGCGCTGGGAAGTGCCGTCTTCGCGCCAAAGCCGGAAGAGAATCATGCCCTGGGCGTAATGAAGGCCGATCCCTTCCATCTTCATTCGCCGGCGATGGCCGACAAGCCGGCAGACGTGCCCCAGCAACTGCCCAAGGGAGTGCTCATGCGGTGCTTCATGGGGTTCGACCATATTTGCGTCCTTAAAGATTAGCTGGCAAACATTTAGTTAGCTAACTTATAGAACGCCCCGCGCCGTCTGTCAACATCACCGGATGCTTTTAACTTGTAAAGATCCGGTCGCATTTGTACCATTGACCGGATTTTGACTTTTTGCCCGGTCGCCATCATATTGCATACGATACACGAGGACAGCCCGGCCCGATTACTTCTCTCTGCGACAGGGGCTGACACAGAGAGACCACCGCGAACGTTTCGTCCGGCAAGCGGCGGATCAAGGGCTTTTTCCAAAAGACTTCTCTCACCGGCCGTTTACATCGTCTGAAGCGACAGGAGGTATTTTATGACCGCCGAACAGGTAATCACCAGACTGGAGATGTGGGTGAATTTTGGCTTCAAGTGGATCGCTGCCGGTACCGGGGGATTCCATTATTGGGCTACGGATAAAGAAGATAAACCCCATCCGGAATTTATGACCTGCGGCTTGTGTTGTTTCCATTTGCCGCTGGCGGCGGCGGTCGAGGTCGGGACCATGAACCGATCCGGCGCAGGGGACATGATTTTTGACCAGATGAGTTCCGGTATCAAAAAAACCGAGCCCCGGGGGTGGGCCCCCAACGGCCTGACGCAGTTTCGAAACTCGGGTCTCCGTACGAACCATCCCGACCGCGGAGATGCCGTATTCTTTTCCGGAAAAGATGCGCCATACTTTGCGCATGTGGCCGTTGCGACGGGAAATGGAAGCGAGGTGGTCTCGTTCGGACACGATGCGCCCTATCTCCAGGGC
>JBJKPT010000082.1:0-4738 GCA_046706045.1 Desulfobacterales bacterium | reverse complement strand
ATGAAGGGGTTCTTGCCGTCTATTGTGACCTTGATCCCCTTCACCTTTGAAAAGACCACATCCTTGATGTTCTCCGGGCATTCCAGCCGGTTGATATCGGTGCTGGACAGACGCACGTTGGTCGTTGTTTCGGGAAGCACCGACTTCGGCCTACCGGCGGGGTCACCGGGCAAAGGACTCCCGAGACAAATCGGCGCAAGCAGAAAAATCAGGAACGAAATTTTTAAAACCCGCACGTCAGCTCCTCTCTTCCCCGAAATTCAGGATCCAAAACCGGCCATCCCGGATCCGGTAGGTGAGCCCGTAGGAAACCGTCTTTTGTTCGGTCTGCTTATCCTCCACGTAGATGACCCGCATGCCGGATATCTTGATCAGGTGTTGACCGGGGTGATCGGTCATCCGGTGGATATAGAATACGGAAGAGGCCTTGGTGGTCTCGACGGTATCGGCCGAGTCGTAGAGGGCTTTTTTGGCCGCGGCGAATTTTTCCGGAGCGAACAAACCCAGCAGTTCGCTGAATTGCGCCCGCGCGGTCGCCGGGTTGAAGGTCAGGGCAAGCCCTGCGGCGTAGCGTGCCATTTGGTGAAGATAGGTCGTATCGGCCGCCGATCCGGAGATGGAGGCACGGCTTACGAGACCCACGGGCACGATAACGGTTCGCTGCCGATTCATCGCTTCGGTGAGAAGGAAACAATTGAACAGGGTCAATCCGCCGATGAGGAAAACCATCAAGCGAAGCAGGCGCCGCTCTGCGAATAGATTGGCAGTCACCTGCACGAACGCGTCCATTTTCATTCGATGAATTCCTCTTCGAAGAAATGAGGGTATCCCTTCAGCTTGCTCCATCCGATGATGTACAAAAGGTGTTTCAGGAATCCCTTGGGGTAGCGTCTCTTGTTCCGCCGATTGAGGTACGTGGCCGGTATGATGAGAAAAATAAACCAGACCATTTCGTGAAAGATGACGGAAAGGAGGTAACCGATCATGATGATCGAAATGTCATCCGGCTCAAACCAGAGGAGCTGGTAGGGGGCGCTTAAATGTTGCGGCATTTTGGCCATGAGGACTCCTTGTTGCGGGGAAAGGACCGGGGTGCATCCTTCTCCCCGCGAATGCGTCAAATGATCATTCCCATGCTGCCGGTAATGGTGTCGGCACTTGCGAGGAGGCCGCCTGCGAGTGCGGTGGCGCCCGCCTGGAGGTAGGCACCCTTGGGGAGCATCGTCGCCGCCCAGAGGATCATGCCGACGCCTCCGATGAAACCGGCCGGACCTTTCAGGATCTTGTTCACCCCGAAATCGTACAGGGAATAGGCAAAGCTCCCGGCAGCCGGCACGGTCCAGGCCATGGCGGTACCGCAGAACAGAAAAAATGCCATGGTCAACACGGTGGCCGCCAACAGACACTTTCGAGGTGGCACCAGGTCCATGGAAAACATGCTTGCCCGATAGATTGGGTTCATAGCTCCCTCTCCTCATCTTCGATGGTTGATGATTGAAGCAATCGCCTCGATATCCGCCCCTCCGATCCTGTGCCCATCCACCCAGAGAGTCGGCGTCCCCCGCACGCCGAGCGAACCTCCGAGTCTCAGGTTCTCGTCCAGGAGGGCGATCTTGCCGGGTTTGAGCGGGATGGCGGGCGCTTTCTTGTCCCACTTTCCCGAGTAGACTTCTTTCATGGCCTTTTCCGGGTTCGGGGAACCCAGGATATAGAGGGCGTGATCCCTTGAGTGGGGGTGGATCCCCAGGGGGAAGAAGAAAACGTGCCGGGTTACCGACGCTGCATGGGCTTCCAGGTAGGCGTCCACCCGCCGGCAAAAGGGGCAGTCGGGATCGGTGAATTCGATGACCTGGTGAGGCCCCTTGCCGATGGTGACGGCCTTATCGAGCGGCAGGGTCTTCAGTTTTTCGGATATGATCTCTTTACGTCTTTCGGCCGTCAGGCTGTGGCCCCGCCGGTCCCAGATTTCTCCGAAAAAGAGGTAGCCTTTCGGTGAGAAATAGAAGATCTGAGGTCCGGCATCGACCTCGAAAATACCTGGGATCGGCGTTTTCGAAAAACCGTTGATGACGGTCTTGGGCAGCATGGCGGCAAGCTGAGCCATGGCGTCCTTGCCGGTCGCCCCGTCCGCGGATTTAATCGCGGCAACGGAAAAAGTGAGGCATAGCAGGCAGATCGTGAGCTTTTTCACCGGGATCCTCCCTTGATTGAATCGATCACTACCCTTCGGTTCAGGGACAGATCGGTTTTGGATACCTGGCAGCATTCTCCGCGCCCTTCTGCCGAAAGGATGACGACGCCGCGTTTCTGAAGATATTCTTTAACGGTATCCGCGCGTTGGATGGAGAGCGCGAGGTTGTGCCGGGCGGTGCCGAGGGGACAGGTGTAACCGGTGATGCGGACCCTGGTGCCGGGGGAGATGGTGTTTAAAAGCGCCCGGTCGTTTTTATATAGGGCATGCTTATCGAGATCGAAATAGACCCTGAGGGGCTTCGGAGATATGTTGCGAAAGTCCTTTCGAGGTGCTTTTGCCATGGATCTCGCCTTGAATCGTATGGTCAGCGCCACGGGCGCACGGATGGCCAGCGGATCGCTGTTGCAGGAATCGGAGATCATGAATGCGGGTTCCGGATGGATTTCGATCGCTTCCCCGTAGTTTTCCGTGGTGGTTTTCCGGCAAATGTTCGTGGCGCCTGCGGTATGTGCAATCAACAGGGCCGCGACGGCAACGGCTGCGAGACCCCATTTTTGAACGCACGCTGACTTGGAAAGCATATTTCTCCCTCTGCTATATATATGGGGGGCGGGGTATACCTTAACTCTTGAAAATTTCGTCCAGCTTCGAAATATTTTGTTCGGCTTGTTTCCCATCCGCAGAAACCCTGGACTCGCAACCAGACGGGATGGCACCATCCCCTTGAGGAAGGTCGCCGAGAAGAATTGAAAAGGCCGCCTGCCCAATTTCGGAATGATAGAAATTCCGGATGGCCATTGTGCTGTAGGTCCCCAACCGGCCCTTTCGCTTGAGTTCGTCGAGTGCTTTCAGGAGTTCTGCATCTTCCCTGCTTTTCAGGGAAATCCGGATTATGGTCTTGACGATCGAACCTGAACTCATAGGGCAAAGCCTTCGGCGTTTGCATATTCGGGATCTCTTAGAACAACGACCGGAATCCGGTTGGATGTAAGCGCACCACCGAGAAGCCTTGCGCCGCCACCAAAAACGACGACGGTGTCGAAACCGGCATTCGTGCCGATGTGGGCTTTGAGTTCACCGTGAATGTCCCGTAGGACGTCTTCCAGGTATTGATCCATGACCGCCTTGATCCGGACCCGGAGGTTGTAGCGTTCGAGGCCGTATTGAAGTTCGCCGCTTTCGATGACGCGGCTGATCTCGACAGGGGTAAACGTTCGCGAAGGGGCGAGTTCCTGGATGGCGGGCATGAGTTCCTCGGCCGCCTGGAACACCCCTTTTTTATAGAAGGTGTGTCCGAGAATGATGCTCCGCGTCGCAGCATCGAGAAGGCAGAAGATGACGGTGTTGAAACCGATATCGATGCCGAGGATTTTCCCGGCGGCATTGGGGTTTTGGTTGAGAAACACCCGGAGGCCGCCGAGTCCTTGCGGAAGAATGCGAACATCCCGCCATCCCGAAAGGGTAAGCGCCTTTTGTAGCTTCGCGATTTCGCCCCCGGCCTTGTTTTTCTGGCTCTGCCACATCCCGTAGGGTAAGCCGATGGTGAGTTGCGTGCCCTTTGGGGCCTTCGCCTTTACGGCCGCCTCTTCCACAAACCACGGGTAAAAATAGATCAGTTCTTCTACGGTTTTGAGATATCCGGGGCTTGCGCTCAAAAGGGCTTTTTCTCCGACAACGAGTTTTCCCCCGGTTCGCCGGCTGGCAGAAACGATCCGACCGCGTTTTCCCTTGTAGACCCATTGCAATGTTGAAAAGCCGAGATCGCAAACGAGCATAATACCTCCCTTCCCTTTTGATACATTGCAGGCACATTCAAAAAGATCAGAGGTCCTTGGTGATTTTCGCCATTCAGGTCGCGTCAATCCGCGGATCGTCTTGAGGAGATTTTTTGAAATTGTCTTTTTTGATAATAAAAGTGCCGGCGGACCTTGATGACCTGGCCCTTGGTCAAACTATCATTGGTAAAGTTCTTGACCGTCGTGATGATGTAGTCGATGGGCAGGCGCCGGCCGGGTTCGGCGTTCTGGTATAGGGATAGAGCGAATCGCTCTCCTTTGGAAAACGATGCCGTTCGTAATATTTTTGTTCTACGTTTCTGGTTTATTCGCGAAACGAGAACTCTTATGTACCAATCACTTCCGTAGATACGAGCGAGTATTTCCAAGGCTTTCAATTCGTCATCTCGAATCGGATCGTGGATGAGCCCTTCTTTCACCAGGCGATGGATCAGCTTTTGTGGGATCTTTAGTAATCTCGAAAGATAATCGATGGGCACGAGCATGCGGGGTTCTTTAACCGGTTTCTTTTTGGACATCGGTATGCGTGAGGAATCGATCATTTTCAAGAGAATCTCATCGGCTTTAATTGACAAGTACTCGTTTTCTGGTCAGCAAGATAAGAAGCCTGATGCGGTCGCATTCACATCATTTGAAACCGCTTGATAAGTGATCAATTTTTGGGTTTCAGCGGCTTTACGAAGTTGTTGTATGGCCTTCTGGAGGTGCTTCCTTACCGCGATCAGCGAAATTCCCATTGTTTCCTGGA
>JBJKPT010000081.1:0-4191 GCA_046706045.1 Desulfobacterales bacterium | reverse complement strand
TTGGACCCGGCGGCCCGGGACCTGACACCGACGGCCGAACTGCTCCTTTATGTCGCCGACCGGGCCCAGCACGTGGAAACCGTGATTCGTCCGGCCCTGGCTGCCGGCCGGATCGTGGTCTGCGACCGGTTTTTCGATGCGACCCTGGCCTACCAGGGCGAGGCCCGGGGCAAAGATCCGGGCTTGATCGAGGATCTGCATCGCGTTGCCATCGGCGGACTGATGCCGGATTTGACCCTGCTCTTCGATCTGCCGGTCGAGGTGGGGCTCGCCCGGGCATGGCACCGGCTTTCGGATACCGGGCACGCCGCCCGGGAGAGCCGGTTCGAGAAGGAAACCCTGGCGTTTCACGAGTCGGTGCGCCGGGGCTACCAACGCCTTGCGGCCGCAGCCCCGATCCGGTTTCGCCGGATCGACGCCCGCAAGGACGCGGACGCCGTCTTTTGCGAGGTCCGGCAAGTCCTGGAGGCGGCGGGGTTGTGATCCGCGGACGGACGCGGCCCATCGTCTGAACCGCATTCCCGGTGCCCGGGGAAAATCCAACAAGGAACGGAGACCATGCATTTCCTGCTCGATGCGATCGGGAACACCCCGCTGGTGGAAATCCGCCACCTGAACCCGAATCCAAAGGTGCGCCTGCTGGCCAAGTTGGAATATTTCAATCCCGGCGGCAGCTTCAAGGACCGGGCCGCCCTCGCCATGATCGATGCCGGCGAGCGCTCGGGAGAACTGACCCCGGAAAAAACGGTGATCGAGGCCACCAGCGGAAACACCGGCATCGGGCTCGCCATGGTCTGCGCGGTGAAGGGGTATCGTCTGCTTTTGGCCATGAGCGAGCGGGCGAGCATCGAACGCCAGAAAATTCTCCGGGCCCGGGGCGCCGAAATCCTTCTCACCCCCGGACACCTGGGCACCGACGGCGCCATCGAAGAAGTCTACCGCCTGGTTCTGGAAAATCCGGGCGTCTATTTCATGGCCGACCAGTTCAACAACCCCGCCAATTGGCAGGCCCATTACCACGGCACCGGTCCGGAAATCTGGGAACAGACCCACGGTGACGTCACCATGCTGGTGGCGACCATGGGCACCACCGGCACCCTCATGGGGTTGTCGAGGCGGCTGAAGGAGTTCAACCCCAAAATCCGGATCGTGGGCGTCGAGCCGTACCTGGGCCATGCCATCCAGGGCCTGAAAAACATGAAGGAAGCCTATCGGCCCGAGATCTACGACAAGGACCGTCTCGACGAGAAGGCGAACGTCGATGACGAGGACGCCTTCGAGATGACCCGGCAGCTGGCCCGCAAGGAAGGCCTTTTTGTCGGCATGAGCAGCGGGGCGGCCATGGCCGTGGCCCGGAAAAAAGCCGAAACCCTGGATGGCGGCACCATCGTCATGATCTTTCCCGACGGCGGCGAGCGCTACCTGAGCACCCCGGTCTTCGACACCCGGACCTCGGTGGGATTGAACGTCTTCAATACCCTGTCCCACCGAAAAGAAGCGTTTGAACCGATCCATCCCGGAAAGGCATCCATCTATTCCTGTGGGCCCACGGTCGACGGCCCGATCCGTTTGAGCCAGTGCCGCCGGTTCGTCTTCGCGGACCTCTTGTGCCGGTACCTCGCGTTTCGCGGCTATGCCGTGCGCCACGTGATGAACATCACCGATTACGACGACAAGACCATTGCCGGGGCCGCCGCCGCCGGGGTGGCCCTATCCGATTTCACCGGTCGGCACATCGAGCGGTTCATGGCCGACCTCGATACCCTCGGCATCCGGCGCGCCGATGTCTATCCGCGGGCGAGCGAGCACATCCAGGAGATGGTGGCCTTGGCCGCAACCCTGGTCGAGAAGGGGGTCGCCTACGAAAAGCTTCGCTCCCTCTATTTCGATATTTCCCGGTTTTCCGGCTACGGCAGGCTTTCCGGGGTCGATCTCGACAAGATCCGCCTCGGCGCCACCGTGGATCTGGACGATTACGAAAAGGACAATCCGCGGGATTTCACCCTGCTCCGGCGTTCCACCCTGTCGGAATTGAAGCGGGGGATTTTCACCCGCACCCCGTGGGGGAATGTCCGCCCTTCGTGGCATATCCAGTGTGTTGCCATGTCCATGAAGCATCTGGGCGAATCCTTTGACATCCACACCAGCGGCCGGGAACTGATTTTTCCCCATCACGAAAACGAGATCGCCATTGCCGCGGCGGCCACGGGAAACCCCCTGGCCCGTTATTGGATGCACTGCGACAACGTGCGCGGCAGCCGTGACGATGCCGGCCGCCACAGCGGCGACATGCCGCTTGCCGATCTTCTGGCCGAAGGCCACAGCGGCCGGCTGGTGCGCTTCTGGCTGCTTTCGACCCATTACCGAAAACCCGTGACCTTTTTCAACGACCGGCTGCGGCAGGCGGCCCGGGCCCTTGCCCGGATGGACCGGGCCGTGGCCGCCTTGAACGGTCTGCCTGCCGGCCCTCCGGCATACCCGGACCTGGATCAGTTGCGCTACGACATTCGCAACGGGTTCATTGCGGCCATGGACGACGACCTGAACGTATCGGCGGCCATGGCGGTCCTCTTCGACAACATCCGGCGGATCAACGGCCTGATGAAAGACCGGCGGCTTACCGGCGGCGATGCCGCATCGATTCTCGCCGTGATCGGCCAGATCAACACGGTCCTGAACGTCTTTGACCTCGCCGATCCGCCGGCCGATGCCGCCGTCCGATCGCTTTTCGTTGAGCGGGAAGCGGCCCGGGCCCGCTGCGACTGGCAGACGGCCGATCGGCTCCGGGACCGGCTCCGGGAACTCGGCATCCGGGTTCGGGACGGGGCCGCGCCGGGCCGCTGAAACGCAGAAGGGAAAGGAATGCGATGCTCGCCACCTGGTTTCCGTTTACCGTGGTTCGAACGCCGATGCTTGGGCTCTTGCCCCGCTGTTTTTCCCGTACCGTGGTCTACCGGCCCATGGCGGGTCCCCTGCCCGGGCAGATGGCCGCGGCGGTTTCCGTCGGATGGCTCGAGGTGCGGGTGCCGTTCGGCGGAGACGATGGCCTGCTGGCGCGACAAATCGATGAATTTCAGCAGTGGGGTGGAACCCACCGCGACACCGGTCTCACCGCCCTGGCGGCCGCCGGATCCGGAAATCCGTCCCTGTGGGATCCGTCGCCCCCCTCGGCCATCCAGAGTGCCGTCCGCAGACACGCCGCCGGCCTCGAAATTGAGGATACCGGCGATCCCGTGGCCCGTGCCCGTCTTTTTCTCGGCCTTGCCGAAGCCTTCGATCTCCAGGCCGCCGCCATGGAGGCGAATCTCGCTTCCATGGCGGGCCTCGAATCCGTGCTCATGCGGCAAATTCACGGCGACTCGGCCCCGGCGGAGGGGGCCATGGGCATCGGCAGCCCTCTGGCCCCACCGCCGGACCCGGGCCGGCACATGACCGCGGCACGGTTGACGGCCTGGGCCCGCCTGGTCGCGGCAGATCCGGCGCCGGGGCATTTCATCGTCACCGACAGCCCGGCGGTGATCGCGCAGCTGGCCGACCTGCACGAGGCCATGACGATGGCGGTGGGTCCGGTGCCGGTACCCGGTGACGGCGCCGACCCCGCAGTCCGTGAGTTCTGGCAGGCGGCACTGGCCGAAACGATTGCCGCCATCGAGTCCGGGGCCACCGTCGCGGCAAAAGCCTTCCCGCTGTCCCCGGACGACGGCGAACCCGCCGCGGCGATCCGGCTTTTCCTCTACCGACTCCTGCTTTCCGGCGGGCCGTTGCGGCGCCTTTTCCCGGTCGTCGATGTCGAGGCATCCGCCCCCCGGGTCTGGACCGTGGGATTTCTTGACGCCGATGACCGGCGACGACACCCGCCCACGGGGTGGTGAGGTTGCCTGGGGCGGGAAGGAAATCCGCCACATCTTAAAATAACTTATATATACAATAGGTTAGAAAGCTTGCCGGTTCCGCGGAAAGGGAGCCCAAAAAAAACGGATCAACGCTTGACTCCTTTTGACGAATTGGTATATGGACTTTTCGAATATCGGACCCAAGGGTAAAATCCCCGGTTGATATCTATATTTCTTTATACCAAAAAGGAGACTTAGGAATGGCTTTTACACCAACCGTTGATGAAGAAAAATGCGAAGGTTGCGAAGAATGCGTCGATGTATGCCCGGTGGAAGTCTTTGAGATCGTTGACGGCAA
>JBJKPT010000080.1:0-2059 GCA_046706045.1 Desulfobacterales bacterium | reverse complement strand
CAGGGCCCCTAGCCCCGCCCGGCGCCGGTCCTGGATGCTGCCGGTGTACTCGGATCCGGCTCCGCCTTCGGGGTACATCCCCGCCATGGCCCCGGCCAGGGCGTCGGCGAATCCTTGCTGCATCGATTCCGGGCAGAGGACGTAATCCGGAGCGATGCAGGTCTGCCCGGCATTCAGGGCCTTGCCGAAGGCGACGGTCCGGGCCGCATCGGCAACATCGGCGTCATTGCCCAGGATGACCGGCGATTTGCCTCCCAGCTCCAGGGTGACCGGCGTGAGCCGGGAGGCGGCGGCGCGCATCACGTGCCTCCCCACTTGGGTGGAACCGGTGAAGAGCAGGTGGTCTAGGTCGAGCGCCGAAAACGCCGCCCCCACGTCGGCACCGCCGCCCACCAGCGCCACGTGGTCCTCGGAGAATACCGTGGCGAGCATCTCGCTCATCACCTCGGTGGTCCGGGGGCTCGATTCCGAGGCTTTTATCATGACCCGGTTTCCCGCGGCCAACGCTCCGGTCAATGGCCCCATGGTGAGATAGATCGGGTAGTTCCACGGGGAGATGATGCCGACGACCCCCAAGGGCTGGTAGTACACCCGGGCCCGGGCCGGCAGGAACAGGGCTCCTACCCACCGCCGGGAGGGGCGCATCCACCGCCGAAGGTGGCGGCAGGCGTGATCGATTCCGGATATCGATGGAAACATCTCGGCAAGCAGGGTTTCGTCGCGGGACCGGCCGCCCCGAAAATCGGCATCGACGGCATCGCAGAACCGCTCACGATAATCCAGCAAGGCGCCCTTCAGCCGTTTCAGCCCATCGATGCGCTCGGCGGCCGGGGGCATGGGGCGCTGCCGGAACGCCATGCGCTGGATCGCGAGAACCCGGGCCAAGGCATCCACGGAAGGCGGCGGTGGCACGAACTCCGGGATGGTGTCCATGGTTGTCTCCTTTGAGTCGTCGATATATAACCCCGAACGGCCGGTTGCGCAACCGGTCATGGATTTACCGATCCGTGCCCGGCGGAAGGCCGAAAATCGGTTGAATTTCACCCGCGCCTCGGCTAATCACCAAGCGCGGACCGGCCGGCTGCGATTCGGCCGGCGCGGATCAACTCGCCGGAGATCCCTTTCGGCAGGCACTTTCCGCGGAGGCGGCATACCGACATCCATGAAACGCGTGGTCTTGAAATCCGGCAGGGAGGAATCGGTCCTGCGCCGACACCCATGGCTTTTTTCCGGTGCGATCCAAGAGATCACCGGCATCCCGGCACCCGGGGAGACCGTTTCCGTGGAATCGGCGGACGGAATCGGCCTGGGCGTCGGGGCCTTTTCTCCGAATTCCCAGATCCGCGTACGCTTCTGGAGCTTTGGCGAAACATCCCCCATCGACGACGCCTTTTTCGGCACCCGCATCGCGGCAGCCCTGGCCTGCCGGGAACGGCTCGGCCCGTTTCTCGATACCGATGCCCGGCGCCTGGTCAACGGCGAATCCGATGGGCTGCCCGGGCTCATCGTCGATCAGTACGCCGATTTTCTCGTCTGTCAGTTTCTTGCTGCCGGCGCGGAGGCATTCAAGCCCCGCATTGTCGCAATGCTCGATCAGATAATCCGGCCTGCGGGCATTTTCGAGCGCTCCGACACCGATGCCCGAAAAAAAGAGGGCCTGTTGCCGGCAACGGGCGTTCTCGCCGGCGCGGCCCCGCCGGAGGCCATCACGATCCGCGAAGGTCCTTGTCGATTTCGAGTGGATGCCCGATGCGGCCACAAAACCGGTTTTTACCTGGATCAGCGGGAAAACCGACGGAGCCTGGCGGCGCTTGCCGCCGGCCGGACGGTCCTCAACTGTTTTGCCTATACCGGCGCATTTGGGATCCGCGCCCTCGCGGCCGGCGCGCAAACCGTGACCCACATCGAAGCCTCGCCGGTTCACGCCGAAGCCATCGCGGATCATCTCCGAGAAAACGATCTGGACCCGTCGCGATCCCGGACCATCGTCGCCGATGCGTTTCGGGTGCTTCGCCGATTTCGCGACGAGGGATGCCGATTCGACATCATCGTGCTCGAT
>JBJKPT010000079.1:0-3069 GCA_046706045.1 Desulfobacterales bacterium | reverse complement strand
TGCCCGGGTTGCCCCGGCAGGTTGTGGCCAGGGAATCCCTGAACCGATACGGCCTGTTGCTGAGCGTCCCCGACATCGCCACGGCGGTCGATGTGGCCAACCGGTTGGCGCCGGAGCATCTGGAGCTGCACATCGCCGATCCTCTGGACTGGATCGGCCGGATCCGAAACGCCGGCGCCGTGTTCATCGGAGAATACACCCCGGAACCGGTGGGCGATTACATCGCCGGCCCCAACCACGTGCTGCCCACCGCCGGAACCGCCCGGTTTTCATCGGCCCTTTCCGTGGAGACCTTTCTCAAGCGGACCAGCGTCATCCGATATGGCCGGGAGGCGTTTCAACGGGACGCCGCCGACATCCTCCGGCTGGCCGAAACCGAAGGCCTCGGCGCCCACGCGGCAGCGGTTCGCATCCGTCGATAAGCCGCCGGCGGTCTACGGCCCGAAGACCGCCGCCGCCGATTTCTTCCAAAGTGCGGCACCTGGTACCCATTTACCCGCCCGGATACCGACCCGCCGGCCGAAACCGGGTAATTCCTACCCGCTTTTTCGTCCCCGCCGAATCCGAGTCCCCCAAAAACTCCGGCTCTTTTTCCCATTTCCAAACTTTTAGCAACACATATCGGATAGATACATTTTTCCCACTATTTTGGTCGACATACGGCACATCCGTTGCTACTCTTTACGGCAGCAGGAACGAATCCGGCGGTCCTCATCGCCGGGCACACGGAAGGAGCACCGAATGGCCGAATCCCTGCCCACGTCCCAATTCCCCGTGGACCCCGTCTGCGGCATGGCGGTGGACCCGGCGTCGCCGGCCGCCACCTTCCGGTACGAGGGCACCACGTATTATTTCTGCGCCGAGGAGTGCCGCAAGGCGTTCGAGGCCGCCCCGGCAACGTACCTGAAGCGGGCGGGAAAGAAGCCGACGGGAATCTGGCAACGGTATCTCCACCGACTGAACAAAGCCACCGGCGGCAGACCCCCGTCGTGCTGCCACTGAGGCCCATAACCGAATCCATGCCCCCGGCGCGAAGGAATGCGCCGGACGGCCGCTGTTCAGGGAACCCCTGAACCCATACCACGCATCCATGCACCGGAGGTTGCCATGAACCAACGTTCTTCCCAAAATCCGTCCCCCCGCCTGCGGACGGCGATCGTTTCTTTGCTGGCCGCGGCGCTGCTCCTTTCCCTGACCGCGCCATCCACGGCCGGTGTCGGCCTGCTTCTTGCCCTGGTGCTGGTTGGCACCGAAACGGCGCGCCGCGCATCGGGAAGGCCGGTTCCGGTCCCGGCGCCGAAGAGCTTGCCGCACCGGCGTTCCGGATACCCCTTTTGATCATTCGCCGGCATGGCGCCGGAACCCATAATCTGTCCCCCACCGCACGCACCGCCGTGCCCCCAACGACGGGCGTGCGTTTCTCCTCCTCCCCATCCTCCCCCTGCCCCCGGGAGACGGCGCAAGCCGTCTCCCGGCTCATCTTGAGATCCGGAAATACGCCCGCCTTCGGCTTCGCACCTCACAGGATACTTTTGACCCATCAAGGGCCGCTCCTTGGTGCACAACCGGATATTTTGGAACCGCCCAAGAAACGCGTGCCTTCCCGGCGCTGGGACAGCCCCGCCGGCACGAAAGCTATCTGGCCATAATTCCAAATAGATACAGACTCAACTGGCCCTGTCGAGACGGATTGGCACACCTCTTGATTTCCCCTTGGACAGGTCCCGGATCGCGGACCTTGAAATACGGCCTCTCAAGCACGAATATTGAAGGTTGAATATAGAATCCGGTAGCCATCGATGGAGCACGAACATGAAACACGGTAAAACCATCCTCGCCGTCGGCATCGCGGCCGCGGTCGGCCTGGGTCTGTATTGGTTTTTCGGGTCGCGTATTTACGGGTTCCCGTACGGGTACGGCAGATACGGCGGCTTCGGCCGCCTGGGCGGATTCGGTTGGGGAACCATGGGATCCGGTATGATGGGCGGAGGATACGGAATCGTTATGCTGATCTTTTGGGTATTGATCCTGGTCGGTCTGGTCTTGCTCGTGAAATGGATCCTGGGCCTGGAAGGCGCCGCCCCCGGGGGACGCACCGGGGAAGACGCCGAGGAGATCTTGAGGCGCCGGTTTGCCCGGGGGGAAATCGATCGGGCCCAGTTCGACGACATGATGCGGGCCCTTCGCCGGCCCCGATGACCCGGAACCCGGAGCGGCCCCTTCAACCCGGTTCAGGGGAGCCAGGCCGGCGGGGTGAACCGATGCCGCCGCCACCGGTAGGGCAGATCGACGATGGTCCCCGGCACATCGATCGCCGCAAGGGCGTTGATGGCATCGTTTAAGACCACGGCCTGCTGGATCCGGTTGAAAGGCTCGCCCATGGGGTGGCCGAAGGGCCACCTGACAAAGACGGTGCGCGGCGGGTTGACCCGTTCCGCGTAATCCCGCACGATCGACACCCCCACGGTGGGAATCCCCCTTTTTTCGATCACCCGCTGAATCAGTCCGACGGACTGATTGCAAATGCCTCAGCCCGGTGTCAGCACCACGGCGTCGACCCGATCGGCGGCCAATCGGTCGGCCACGGCCGGTGCCGTTTCGGTGACCAGGGTCCGGATGTGATCGCCGAGGATGTGCCCCATGAACCCGAAGTGCCGTTCGGCCACGGCACCGATCCGGCCGCCGGCGGCCATTTCGCGCAGCCGGTCGATGGGAAAGACGACGTTGATGTCCTTGTCCGCGTCGCTGTGGTCGTAATAATCGTGCGTGATGACGGCATCTTTTGAGATGGTGGCCGCATCCAGCTCCCGGAATGCGGGGTCCCCTTCTGGATTGTTCATATCAAATGGGGGCTGGTACCGGTGGTGCACGCCGGCGGTGGTGACCAGGGCGATACGGGCCGAGGAAAGCGGTGTGTCCATGGGGGCCCAGGGAATGTCCGTGAACCCCCGGGGCGTATACCCGGCAACGAGCCGTTTGGCCACGGCCGGAAACGCCGTGGCCAGCCGGGCAAACCACCGGTTTTTCATGCGACCGAAAAACGCCATGATCTCCTTTCCCGGCGACGGC
>JBJKPT010000078.1:0-2152 GCA_046706045.1 Desulfobacterales bacterium | reverse complement strand
GTTGACGGCGGGGGCCATCGGCCGTATCGTCTCGGACGAACCCATCGGCCCGGTTGGAATTCGGGCCGGGAACGACCGGTGATGATGCGCAAAGAATCGAGTCGACGTATGATGCGAAGCTGATGGTTTTCCACCCTGGCCGCCGCGCCGGCGGCCACCTCCATCAAGTCCGCCGTTGCCGACGGAAACGATGTCCCGGCCGGCTCCATGGAGCCCGCCATCCTCATCGGAGACCGTATTGTCGTCAACAAGCTCGCCTACGACCTGAAAGGGCCTTACACCTCCGTGCACCGGGTGAGCTGGGCGAACCCGCTGCGCGGGGACATCGTGGTGTTCTTTTCACCGGCCGATGGAAAGCGCATTCCGTTCGGACTCAGGAGCAAGAGCAACGGATGAAACCGCGTACCGTTGAATTTTCAAAAGACGCCGCCAACGTTTTTTTCCATATCCTGACCCAATGCAACCTGGCCTGCCGGCACTGTAACATCAATCCGGACCAGCACGGCTGCGGCATGTTGCCCATCGCGACGATCCGCAAATGGCTCGCCGTGTTGGCCGAACGGCGACCGGCGGCCAACGTCGTCTTTCTCGGCGGGGAGCCGACCCTGCATCCGGATCTCGCCGATGCCGTGATCGAGGCCCGGCGGCTGGGCTATGCCTCGATTACCATCGATACGAACGGCTATCTTTTCCATGACATCCTCGACCGGGTCACCCCGGCCGAGGTCGATTTTTTCAGCTTCAGCCTCGATGGCCCCGAGGCGTCGGTAAACGATGCCCTTCGCGGGACCGGCTCCTTTGCCGCCTGCACGGCCGGCATTCAAAAGGCCGTGGCCCGGGGGTTCCGCACGAGCCTCATCTATACGGTGAGCCGCCGGAACATCGACCATCTCGACCGGATGCCCCCCCTTCTCAAGTCCTGGGGGATCGAACGGTTCTTCATCCAGGTCATCGGAATTCGGGGACGGTCGGCCGGGTCGGGCATGCGTTGCGGGGATCAAGGGCCGCAGCTCACGCGGACCCAATGGGAGACGACGGTTCCGCCGGTGGCGGCGGCGGCGGCCCGCCTGGGCATTGTCGTCACCTATCCGAAGGTCTACCTGAGCCCGCCGGACCGCTTCGAGTGCGCCGGGCGAGTGGCGGACAACTACTTTGTCTTTCCCAACGGCCGGGTCTATCGATGCCCCTTGTGCGAAGATTTCCCGGTCAACGGGCTTGTTTTGGACGGCGATTGCCTGGTGCCGGCCCCCCGCCTGAACGAAACGGATCTGTTTTCCCTCGACATTGCCGAAGGCTGCGTCATGAATCGGCTGATCCAACCGGAGAACCTCGACTACGATGAGGACGGCAGCCCCCGCCATCGGATCGCCTGCTGTCTGCTGAAAGAGGAGCTCGGAGCCCCCCCGAAATGAACGCCCCCATCGACGGTCACGGCCCCGGCCCGGTCCAGCCCATCCGGCGGCGGATCATCTCTCTGCTCGAAACACACCCCATGAGCGTGCGGGATCTTTCCCAGACCGTGGGGGTCACCGAACGGCTGGTCGTCTCCCACCTGGACCATGTCGCCCGCTCAATCCGGGCGTCGGATTGGATCCTTGAAAAAAAACCGGCTGTCTGCCAATCCTGCGGGTTTTCCTTCGATCACCGCCGGCGGTTTGCAAAGCCCGGCCGCTGCCCCCGCTGCCGGCGCACCCGCACCGAAGCGCCGGTGTTTTTCATTCGGCGTCCCTAACGTCGTCGATCAAGGCGGGAAAGGATTCGGCCGAGAGCAAGGCCATGGAAATGGCGCCTTTCCGCTTGGGCGCCGGCACGGTGTCCTGGGACGAAATGAGCAGGCCGATCACGCCGTTCGGCGGGGTGCGGATTTCATGCAAAATTTTTTTCACCGGTCAGTCGGCCGACAGGGAAATGACGTTTCGCAGCCGCTTTAAAAACACCTCGCCCGTGGCGGAATGAAAGATGATCTTGCGTCCCGCGCCGCCGCCGACATCGGCCATCGTCAGTCGCAGTCCCCGGGCCTCCAGCCGAGACATGGCCGCTTCCACGTTCATTTGTCCGACCGGCCTCTTCCGGGGATCGCTTCCGGCGGCACCCAGAATGACGGCGCCGCCGAACAGCTTGACTTCCTCCAGGGCCGGGTCGATGCCCCGTT
>JBJKPT010000077.1:0-8977 GCA_046706045.1 Desulfobacterales bacterium | reverse complement strand
GCCCGAACCCGATCGGCCGGCCCGCCCACCCGTGCCAGCGGATGCCATCGGCGCGTTGTTTTACCCGCGTTCCATTGCCTTCGTCGGGGCATCGGCCACCATCGGCAAATGGGGAAACATGCTCCTTTCAAACACCATCAGCGGCGGCTTCAAGGGAGATGTCCACCTGGTCAACGCCAAGGGTGGCGCCATCGCCGGAAGGCCGGTCTACCGGTCGGTGACCGATATTCCCGGCCCCGTGGACCTGGCCGTGGTCACGATTCCGGCGGCCCATGTCATGGACCTGCTCCCCCAGTTTCACGCCAAGGGAATCCGCCACGTGGTGCTGATCACCTCGGGCTTCGGCGAAACCGGTGACGACGGGAAACGCCTGGAACACGAACTGGTCCGGGCCGCGGCCGAGGCCGGCATCCTGATCCTCGGCCCCAACACCATGGGCATCTGCAACCCCCACAACCGCCTCTATTGCACGGGCAGCCCGGTCCAGCCGATCCCCGGGTCCACGGCGATGGTCGCCCAGTCGGGCAACATGGGCACCCAGCTCCTTGCCTTTGCCGAGGCTCAGGGCATCGGCATCCGGGCCTTTTCCGGATCGGGGAACGAGGCCATGATCACCATCGAAGACTACCTGGACGGCTTCGAGGTGGACGGGCTCACCCGCACCGTCATGCTCTACGTGGAGAGTGTGAAAAACGGTCGCCGGTTTTTCGAAAGCGCCTGCCGGGTCGGCCGGAAGAAACCGATCGTCCTCCTCAAGGGCGGCCAAAGCGATGCCGGCAACCGGGCCGCGGCCAGCCATACCGGCGCCATGACCTCCGATGCCCGCGTGTTTGACGCGGTCTGCCGCCAGGCCGGCATTGTGAAGGTGGAGCACCCCATGGATCTGCTGGATCTTTCGGCGGCGTTTTCCTCCCTGCCTCTGCCCCGCGGAAACCGCGCGGCCGTCATGACCCTCGGCGGCGGCTGGGGGGTGGTGACCGCGGACCTTTGCGCACGCTACGGCCTGAGCGTACCGGCCCTCTCCGAATCCCTCATCAAACGCATCGACAAAATCCTGCCGCCTTACTGGAGCCATGCCAATCCGGTCGACATCGTCGGGGAAAACGATCCGGCCCTGCCCATGACCATCCTGGAAGCGTTGCTCCCATGGGATGGGTGCGATGCGGTGATCAATCTCGGGATCATGGGCCGGCGCATCTTTATCGAACGCATGATCCGGGCCGTGCACACCGCGGATCCCGGCTATTCCCGGGAGGTGCTCGATGCGGCACGTCAGGCCCTGGCCGATTTCGAGGCCGCCTATATCCGCCACATCGTCGGGTTGATGGAGACCTATGAAAAACCGATTTTCGGTGTGAGCCTCCTCACCGACAAAAACGGTCAGACCGTCTACCGGGTCGACGATCACCCCTGCAGCGCGGTTTTTTACGAGACCCCGGAACGGGCCGTGAAATCCTTTGCCAAAATGGTCCAGTACCGACGGTTTCTTCAGCGCGGCGGGGCCTGCGGGCCGTCGGCCGTCTAGGTACCGGCACGTTCGCGAAAGGACCGTGCGGCCCGGTCGCCGTTTGAATCCTCCGCATCGTTCCGGATGCCGGCACCCGAAACGAGCCCTTCCAAGAATCGCGGTTGCGTTTTGTCGGGGCAACACCCTGCCGACGCCTCGACACCGCCGTCTCGCGTTGACGGTGCCCTGTCCCCGGGACAATCCCGCCTTGTGCCGCCGTCCCGCCTATGTTACTCAGTTCTTTATGAAACTATTTGAAAAAAAATATGCTCCGAACCATCGATTCGATTTTGAAATCGGCTACCTGGTGAAGAGCCCGTGCAAGGAGTGCGACGTCCGGCCCCTTTTTCCCGAATGCATGAAACACTGTGAAGTGCTGGAGCGGATTCACATCCTGTTGTCGGATACCGTTTCAAGCACCGGCAGCCGATAAATCACCCGGTGCCGATGGCCTCACCCGCAGGGCGCGCCGCCGAAAGCGGGAAAGCTCATCGGCCGGGCGTGCCGCCAAACGAGCGTCCCATGCCCGAGCCAGTCACGCCAACACAACGTGCTTTCGAATTCACGGTCATCTCCGATACGGATGCCGCGTTGCGCCTTTTCGGCAACATCGATGCGCACAATGCCCCGTACATCCTCAATGCCCTGTCGCGGGAAATGCACCGACATCGACCGGCCCGGCTCGATGTCGATCTATCCGGCATCGGCCACTTCGACGATTTCGGGGCGGTGCTGCTCATCGAAATCAAGCAGCAACTGGAGGCTTCGGGGGGCAGCCTCCACATCGACGGAACCCCGGAAACCGTCGCTCGTATCCTGCGGATGGTCGATTTTCACGAACACGGGCCATGCGGACCGATCCCCCGCCAGCGCTCGGAAAACCCGGTGATTCGCCTGGGCGCCGCCACCCTGAACCACCTGGCCGCCCTCCGGTCCATGGTCGATTTTGTCGGATCCGTCGCCATCGCCTTTTTTCGCTTGTTTCGGCATCCCAAAAACCTGCGCCTGAGCGATACGATCCAGTTGATGGAAAAAACCGGTGTCAATGCCCTGCCCATCGTGGGGCTGATCAGCTTTCTCCTGGGCCTGGTCATTGCGTTCATGAGTTCCCTCCAGCTTCGCCAGTTCGGCGCCAACACCTACGTGGCTTCCCTGGTGGCACTGGCCATGGTATCGGAACTCGGCCCCATCATGACCGCCATCGTGGTGGCCGGCCGATCCGGTTCGGCCTTTGCCGCGGAAATCGGCACCATGAAGATTTCCGAGGAAATCGATGCCCTCGTGGTCATGGGATTCGACCCGGCCCTGTTTCTCGCCGTTCCACGGATCATCGCCTCGGTCATCGTCATCCCGCTGCTCACCCTCTTCGCCGACTTGTTCGCCGTGGCCGGGGGGATGTTCATCGGCGTGTTCGTGCTCAACCTGACCGCCACGAGCTATATCGACCGGACCCTGGATGTCCTGAAACTCTTCGAGATCATGTGGGGACTGTCCAAGAGCGTTGTTTTCGCCCTCATCATCTCCTGGGTGGGATGCCTGCGTGGATTTCAGACCAAGGGAGGGGCCGATGCCGTGGGCAACGCCGCCACCTCGGCGGTGGTCACCAGCATTTTTCTGATCATCCTGTTCGACTCGATGTTTGCAATTCTGCGAAGTTATTGGTAATCGGCCGGATACCATGGTAACATCGCCCATCATTCAGGTCGAAGGCCTCGAGGCGCGCTACGGCGAGGATACCATCTTGACCGGTGTGACCTTCGAGGTCTTCCCCGGTGAAATCCTCACGGTCCTCGGGGGGAGCGGTTGCGGCAAAAGCACCCTGATGCGGCACATGATCGGTCTTGACCGCCCCCACGCCGGCCGGGTGACCATCGCGGGGGTGGACATCGTCCACTGCAGCGAGTCGACCTACCAGCGGGTGCTGCGTCGAATCGGCGTGCTGTTTCAGGCCAGCGCGCTTTTCGGCGGCATGACGGTCGCCGAAAACGTGGCCCTGACCGTGGAGACCTACACGCCGCTGCCGCCCACGGCCGTGGCGAACCTGGTGCAAATGAAACTGTGCATGGTGGGGCTGGACGGATTCGCCCATTACCTTCCGTCCGAACTGAGCGGCGGCATGAAAAAACGGGCCGGGCTGGCGCGGGCCCTGGCGCTGAATCCGGACATCGTGTTTCTCGACGAACCCTCGTCCGGGCTCGATCCGGTCACGGCCGCCGAGATCGACGAGTTGCTGCTCCACATCAACCGCAACCTCGGCACCACCCTGGTGATCGTCACCCACGAACTGGAAAGCATTTTCCGGATCGCGCAACGGGCGATCATGCTCGACAAGGACGCGAAGGGAATCATCGCCGTCGGTGACCCCAGGGATCTTCGGGACCACAGCACGGACCCGAAGGTCGAACGGTTCTTCCACCGCCGGACGGATCCCCATCAGACACGGACCTGGACGAATGGCATCGGTTAAGACCAAACTGGCCGTCGGTATCTTCGTGATCATCGGATTTGCGTTCGTCGCGGTCGCCGTCATCTGGCTCGGTTTGGCCAGCCGCCTCGAAAAAGGGCGCTTCTATGCCGCTTACTTCAATGAATCGGTCCAGGGGTTGAGCAAGGACTCGCCGGTCAAGTACCGGGGGGTTTCCATCGGCCGCGTCTACAGCCTGGGCGTGGCCCCGGACGACCGGCTGATCGAGGTGATCATGAAGATCGAGACCAACATGATCCCGGGAAAGAACATTGTCGCCGAACTGAAATCCGTCGGGATCACCGGCATCATGTACCTCGAACTCGACCAGCGCAACCCCAACGCCCCGGACTTAAGCCCCCACCTCTCCTTTAAGCCGCCTTACCCCGTCATCCCCACCCAGCCGTCCACCCTCGAAGAATTGGTGGGCGGCATCAGCGAAATCGTGAACTCCATCAAGGCCCTTGATTTCAAGGGCATCTCCATGAACATCGAGGAGACCCTCGCCCAAATCAACCGGGCCGTCGCCGATCTGGACACCGCCGGGCTGAGTCATGGGATGAAACGCACCATGGGAAACATCGACAAAGCCGTTGACGATCTGAATACCGGCGGACTGCGGCGAAACCTGCAGCGTTCCCTGAAGCAAATCGACCAGTCCTTTTCCGAAGTCCGGATCGCGAGCCAGCACGTCAAGGAGCTGACCGTGGACGCACGGCAAACCGTGGCCCGGGCCAACGGGGTTGTCGGTACCGCGGGTGCGCAGTTTTCCGACACGCTGATGCGCTTCAACCAACTGGTGGCCGATCTGCGCTCGGCCGTGGCCGACGCCGACCGCCTGATGCAAACCGGCAACACCGCGGTGGAGCGGACCGATCTGCGCATCGCGCGTCTTTCCGAACAGCTTCAAAGCGTTCTGGCCAACCTGAAAGACGTCGGTGAGAACCTGAGCCGGTTCAGCGAACAGATCAGCACCCAGCCGTCCCAGTTGCTGTTCAGCAAGCCGCCGCCGCGGCAATCGAAACCGGGCACCCGATGACTCCTCCGCGGAGCCCGGCAAAGACCGCAGGATCGATCCTCCGCGTTACGACGACCCAAAGGGATACGCATGGCACGATGCCGTTTGAAAATCTCGAACCCGATCGGCCGCCGCATGGCGACGGGATTCACCGCGCTCGCCTTGGTCTTCCTTGCCACGGCCTGCGTTTCAATGAGCCAGCCGGCCCTTCGCTTCGATTACTACACGCTGCACTATCCGCCGCCCGCCCCGATAACGGAAACGCCTTTGCCGGTCATCCTCCGGGTCGATCGGTTCTCCGATCCGGCAGCCGGCACCGGCCGCTGGATGATCTGGACCAGTGACGGGCTCCAGCTGCGGGAATACCCCTACCGCCGCTGGCAGGCGCTTCCCGGCGTCCTGGTGGCCGGATTCCTGGCCCGGGACATCCGTGAGAGCGGCATCTTCACCGCCGTGGTCGACCCGGGCGCATTGGTGCCGCCGACCCATGTCCTCGAAGGGTCGGTGGACCAGTTTCTCGAAGAACGCACCGAAGCGGGATGGTTTGCCCGACTGACGGTGACCATCACCCTGGTGGCGTCGCCCCCCCGGGACGCCGCCCGGCCGGTTCTCTTTCAGAAATGCTACAAGATCCGGGTCCCGGAAGACGATCATGCTCCCGGCATCGGTCTTGCCGAGGCCATGGGCCGGGCCATGGCCGAGCTCTCGGCCCGTATCGGCCATGATCTGCGCCGACGCCTCTCCCCGGCAATGACCGGCCGGGCATGAAGGGGGATCGACCATTTCTCATTTTCGAAACGATCCGAAACGGCCGATGAACCGATCGGGCGGGGCCTCTTCCCGGAGGCCTGCCGCAGGGACGTCGCACGCCGACCCCGAGGAGCCCTCGTGACGATCCAAACACCGGCCGTAGATCCCCGCTTTATCGATGGGCTGCGAGACCTCAAGGCCGTCGGACGCTACGAAATCATCCGCAAAATCGGCCAGGGCGGCACGGCGGTGGTCTTTCTCGGATACGACCCGTGCATTCAACGGCAGGTGGCCATCAAGATTTCCCAGCCGAACACCGACCGGGCACGGCGAAACTTCTTTCTCGAGGCCCAGTCCGCCGGGCGCCTCAACCACCCGGGCATCGTGTCCATCTTCGATGCGGGGGTCTATCAGGCCTACTGCTACATCACCATGGAATTCATCGAGGGAACTTCCCTCGAGCGGTACTGTCACCCCAACGCCCTGCTTCCGCTGCCCCGTGTGACGGAAATCGTCTTCAGTGTCTGTCATGCCCTGGATTATGCCCATAAGCAAAAGGTCATCCACCGGGACATCAAACCGTCCAACATCATTGTCGACGACGACGGGGTTCCCAAGCTGGCGGATTTCGGGGTGGCCCAGATCACCGAACAGACCTCGGAAATGGGGGTATGGGGCACCCCGGGCTACATGTCGCCCGAGCAGCTCAAGGACGAGACCATCGGCAGCTTCAGCGACATCTTTTCCCTCGGATGCGTCCTTTACGAATTGTTGTCCGGGGTCCAGGCATTCCCCGGCGAAAACAACTACGCCATCATGTTCAAAATCACCAACACCGACCCGATCCCCGTGGAAAACCTGCGGCCGGACCTTCCGAAAATCCTGGCGAACATCACCCGCAAGGCCATGGCCAGGGATCGCCGGGACCGCTATCAGACCTGCCTGGCGTTCGCCTATGACCTGCGGGTGGCCTTGAGGGGGCTGAACTGTCGCCGGGAGATCAACGGAAAAAGCAAGGACGTCATCAACCTCGTCCACAACATTCCGTTTTTTCACAATTTTTCAAGGGATCAACTCGCCGAATTGATCACCGACACCACCATCTTGAAGGTGCGCAAAGGACGGGTCATCGTCGAAGAGGGGGATATCGACGACACCTTTTACGTCCTGCTCAGCGGCAAGGTGGGCATCTTCAAAGGCGGCGAACAGATCGCCGCCATCGCCATGGGGGAATGTTTCGGGGAGATGGCCTGCATCTGCGGCCAGGCCCGGAGCGCGTCGGTGGTCGCCCGGACCGATTGCATCCTGATGAAGATCAGCGCAACCCTCATCGATCGGTCCCCGGAATCGATTCAACTGCTCTTCTTCCGCAATTTCGCCACCACCCTGGTCCACCGCCTCTCCGATCAAGACGACAACGCGTGTTGAGGCCGGCCGCTCAGAAAAACTTGTAGACCGACGCCCCCCAAGTCAGGCCGGCGCCCAGGGCCAGAAAGACCACGGTATCGCCGGCAGCCCCCACCCGGCCCATTTCAATGGCCTCGTCCAGGGCCAGGGGAATGGTGGCGGCCGTGGTGTTGCCGTAGCGTTGGATGTTGTTGAAAACTTTTTCATCGGGCAGTTTCAGCGCCATCTGGAAGAACTGGTTGATGCGCAGGTTGGCCTGGTGGGGGATGAAGAGGTCGATGTCTTCGAGGGCCAGGCCAAGCCGGGCCAGCAGTTCCACGGTGACCTCGGGCAGGCGCTTGACGGCCAGCTTGAAGATGGTCTTGCCATCCATTCGGGGGTAATGGCGGCCTTCGGCCATCATCTCCGCCGAGAGTCGCGGATTGAGCCGGGAGGCCGGGGCCTCGAGAATCAGGCTTTCGGCAAAGGCGCCCTCGGCATGGAGCCGATGGCCGAGGACTCCCACCGCCGCCTCGGTGTCGACGGACTCCAGGCACACGGCGGCCGCACCGTCGCCGAAAATGACCGTCACGTCCCGGCCCCGGGTGGAAATGTCGAGACCCGTGGAGTGGACCTCGCCGCCCACGAGCAAGATCTTTTCGGCCATGCCGCTTTTCAGGTACGCATCGGCGACTTCAAGGCCGTACAGGAACCCGGTGCACTGCTGGCGGATGTCCAGGGCCGGCGTCTTGGAAAGCCCCAGCTTGTGTTGCAGGAGGCATCCCGAGCCCGGAAAGTTCAAATCCGGGCTGAGGGTGGCGAAGATGATGAGATCCAGGTCCTCGGCGGTCCAGCCGGCCCGGTCCAGGGCGATCCGGGACGCCTCGAGGCCGAGGTCCGAGGCGCCGACCCCGCCTTCCTCCGGAACCCAGTGCCGCTGCTGGATGCCCGTTCGCTGCTGAATCCATTCGTCGGAGGTGTCCATCCATTGGGTCAGGTCCTGGTTGGTGACGACGCGGGGGGGCACGTAGCGGCCCGTGGATCGGATACGCGTGCGTTTCATGGAAATCTCCTTGCTCATCGACGGAAACGGTTTTCGATCTGCGTGAACGCTCACGAATTCATCCGGACGGCGCCCACAGCGCATCACGCAACCCCGTGGACCGGTCGAGGCGGCGGCCGATTCCCCGGGCCAGAAGGAATTGCGGGGCCCATACGGTGATCGCGCGCCGGGCCCGGGTCACGGCGGTATAAATCAGTTCCCGGGTGATGATCGGGACATCCCGATCCGGCAGGATCAGGAGCACGTCATCGAATTCCGACCCCTGGCTTTTGTGCACGGTGATGGCGTGGGCGATGGCGTGCTCGGGCAATTGGTGCGGCATCAGGGAACGGATCGCTTCACGGCCGGACCCACGATCCGGGTCCGAGAACCAGACCGCCGGTCGCCCGGCCGTGGTGCCGTCGTCCCAGACCACGCCGATGTCGCCGTTGAACAGCCGCTGGGGGTAAGCATTCCGAAGGATGATGACCGGGCACCCGCGGTAGCCGATCCCTTCCTCGGCCGGCATGGACCGGATCCGCCCGGCCCGGGCCAGGGCCACGGCCGCCAGCCGGTTCACGGCGTCTACCCCGTAAGGGCCTCCACGCACGGCGCAGAGGATCTGAAACCGTGCCAGCCGACGGATGGCCGCCGCCGGTCCGTCCGCGTCCAGGACCAGCTTATACCGGGGTGAAAGCCAGTTTTCAAGCCACTCGACCATCCGTTCCGGCGACGGCAAAGCCGTGGTCGTGGCCGCCCCGCCCCCTTCACCGGTCAACACGGCCATGGCTGCCGGCCCGTCGCCGGCAT
>JBJKPT010000076.1:0-3742 GCA_046706045.1 Desulfobacterales bacterium | reverse complement strand
ATCTATTACAGCGAGTACGAGGGGCTTTACTGCTTCGGTTGCGAACGGTTTTATACCGAAAGGGAACTGGTCGACGGCAAATGCCCGGATCATGAAAAGGCCCCGGAACGGATCCGGGAATCCAATTATTTTTTCCGGATGAGCCGGTACCAGGACTGGCTCATCGATCACATCCATAAAAATCCGGATTTCATCCGTCCCGAACGTTATCGTAACGAGGTGCTGGCTTTTTTGCGCGAGCCCTTGGAGGACCTGTGCATTTCCCGGCCGAAATCCCGCCTCAAATGGGGCATTACCTTGCCCTTTGACAACAACTACGTGACCTATGTCTGGTTTGACGCGTTGCTCAACTATGTTTCGGCCCTCGGCTATCCCGACGGCAAGGCGTTTGCAACCTTTTGGCCCGTGACCCAGCACATCGTGGCCAAAGATATCCTAAAGCCCCACGGCATCTACTGGCCGTGCATGTTGAAAGCCGCCGGGATTCCGGTCTACCGGCATCTGAACGTTCACGGCTACTGGAATGTGGATGAGAGCAAGATGTCCAAGAGCCTCGGCAATGTCGTCGATCCCCTTTCCATGATCGAAACCTACGGTCTCGATGCGTTTCGTTTCTTCCTGATGCGGGAGATGGTTTTCGGCCTGGATTCGAGCTTTTCCGAATCGGCGCTGGTTCAGCGGATCAACGCGGATCTGGCGAACGACCTCGGAAACCTCTTTTCGCGGGTCGTGGCCATGACCCACAAGTATTTCGACGGCGTGGTACCGGAAATCGATCCACTCGTGGAACGGGAACTCGGCCTGGGGCTGCCGGATGACGTCGCCGACACCATCGCCGAATATATCGCCGCCATGGACGAGTTCGCCTTTCACAAGGCCCTGATGGCCGTCTGGGGCCTGATCAACCAGATGAACAAGTACATCGACGTGACCGCGCCGTGGACCCTGGCCAAGAAAAAATCGACCCGCAAGCAGCTCGAAGCCGTGATGTACTATTACCTCGAGGGGTTGCGGATCGTCTCCGGACTGATCTACCCGGTCATGCCCGGGACCGCGGCCACCATGCAAAAACACCTGGGACTGGATTGCGAGGACCGCTTTTTTGCCATGGACCGGCTCAAGACCTGGAAGCGTCTTCCGCCGGGGATCCAGCTGCCCAAATCGGTGGTGCTTTTCCCCCGAATCGAGATGGAGATCAGTGCCGCCGCCGCATCGGTCGCCGCCCCGGCAGCGGCTTCGGAGTTGCCGCCGATCAAGCCGGAGATCTCGCACGAGGAATTCAGCCGGCTCGATTTGCGCGTGGCCACGGTGATTTCCGTCGAGGCGATTCCAAAATCCCGCAAACTGCTCAAGTTGGAGGTCGATCTGGGTGAACGTCGCACCATCGTGGCCGGCATCGCGGCCCATTACCGACCCGAAGACCTGATCGGCAAACAAGTCGTGATCATCGCCAACCTCCAGCCGGCCAAACTCATGGGCGTTTTATCCAACGGGATGCTGCTGGCCGCAGCCGGACCGGAATCCCTGTCCCTGATCGGACCGAACCAGCCGGTCGCTCCAGGGACGTCGTTGAGTTAGTTCGATTCCATAAATGACACTTTTGGGCAAAGGCAAAACATCCGGCTCATGGCTTCCGGAAGGGGGCCGGCGGTCTCTTCCACCCGTGTGGCCGGGGAGCACGGATCGCCGGAAACGGCCGAAGAAGCGGCTTCGCCGGATAGGTTTGGCCGTTGTCTTGCTCGCGGCCGTCGGGCTTTCATGGTGGCACTTCGGGCATCGGCCGCCGCCGTCATCCCCTCCGAAGGCAACCGTCCGCACGCCCGCCGCTGCCCCCGTTCTTCAACATCTGACCCGGACCCAGGTGGCCGGATTGATGGCCGGCGCCGGCATCCACCACATTCCGGAGGACCGGTTCGAAATCCGGACCGGTAGCGGCCGCTACCTGGTTCAGACCAATCTCGACCCATCATTGCAGGACGTGCTGCTCCAATCCCTCGATAAGCGGTACACGCAGTACATCGCCGTCGTGGCCATGGAGCCAAATTCCGGAAAGATCCGCGCCATGGTCGGTTACGACCGGGACGATCCGAAACTCAACCCCTGTGTGGATGCCCGTTATCCCGCCGCGAGCCTGTTCAAGATCGTGACCGCGGCCGCGGCCGTGGAAAACGCCGGGCTATCGCCGAATTCCTCGATGCATTTCAACGGGGCCATGCACACCCTTTACCGGCGCCAGTTGAAGGACAAGACCGACCGGTGGAGCGAACGGATATCCCTGGGGCGGGCCTTTGCCGATTCGGTCAATCCCGTGTTCGGCAAACTCGGAGCCAATCGTTTGGGACCGGCCCCCCTGGAGCAGACCGCCGAGGCCCTCGGGTTCAATCAGCCGCTGCCCTTTGAGATGCATTTGCCCGAAAGCGTGGTTTCCATCGACGACGATCCATACAAATTGGCCGAAGTGGCCAGCGGTTTCAACCGCCAGACGCGCATCACCCCGGTGCATGGAGCACTTTTGGCCGCGGCGGTGATCAACGGCGGCTGGCTCATAGCCCCGACCCTTGTCGATACCATCTGGAATGCCAACGGCCGGATTGCCTACGAGGGCCGTCGGGATCCAATCGGCCGGGCGCTCCCCGAAGACGTCGCCAGGAAGCTCCGCCGGATGATGGAGGAAACCGTGCAGACCGGCACATGCCGCCGGTGGTTTCATCCCTATCGTTCCGACCGGATCCTTTCCGGGTTGACCATTGGGGCAAAATCCGGCTCCATCGACAATTCCGCCCATGACGTCCGGCTGGACTGGTTCGTGGGATTCGCCAAGGACAAGAAAAGCGATCGATCCCTGGTGCTCGGCATCGTGGTCGGCCACGGCAAGTTCATTGGCCGGCGCGCCGGCGAGTACGCCCGGTTGGCCATCCGCCATTTCTTTGGTGAACCCAGCGGCTCAGACCGGCAATGACGCGCGGGCGATCGCATTTTGATTCGTTTTCACCTCCGGTTATGGCAATATGGCCATGTCCGGAGCCACACCAACCCGAAAAACCCTCATCGAACCCGATCCGATCAAGGAGATTTCACCATGCCCGGATTTGAAATTTTTGGTGACGACGAACGCCGGGAAGTGCTCGATGTGCTCGAAACCGGGGTGCTGATGCGTTACGGTTTCGACGGCGCCCGGAAAGGCCACTGGAAGGCCAAGACGTTCGAGCAGGAACTGGCCCGGCGGCTCGGCGTGGCGCATTGCCATTTATGCAGCAGCGGCACGTCCGCCCTGTCCATTGCGTTGGCGGCCTGCGGCATCGGCGCGGGCCACGAGGTCATCGTGCCGCCCTTTACCTTTGTGGCCACCGTCGAGGCCGTGCTCCAGGCCGGGGCCGTGCCCGTATTCGCCGACATCGACGATACCCTCTGCCTGGATCCCGAAGCGGTGCGGGAAGCCATCACACCGCGCACCCGGGCGGTCCTCGCGGTTCACATGTGCGGCGCCATGGCCCGGATCGACCGTTTGAAAAGCCTCTGTGACGAAACCGGCGTGGTCCTTATCGAAGATGCCTGCCAGGCCGTGGGCGGCGCCTTTCACGGCAAGGCCCTGGGCCGCTTCGGCCGCATGGGCTGCCTTTCCTTCGATCCGGTCAAGACCATCACCTGCGGCGAGGGCGGGGCGGTCATCACCGACGATGCCGAACTCTACCGCATCGCCGATGCCTTTTCCGATCACGGACACGATCACATCGGCAGCGAC
>JBJKPT010000075.1:0-2766 GCA_046706045.1 Desulfobacterales bacterium | reverse complement strand
ATTACTACCAGCCGGAAGCGTATATCCCCAGCACGGATACCTATATTCAAAAGGATTCGTCCATCAACGAGATGATCGACAAGCTCCGGCACTCGGCCACCCGGAGCGTTCTCTCCCGGCGCGACGTCGTGGTGGTGGCCAGCGTCTCGTGCATCTACGGCATCGGTGCGCCGGAAGATTACCTGGCCATGCGGGCCGAGTTGGCGACGGGCATGCGCATGGATCGCGACAAGCTGCTGCGGGTTCTGGTCGGCATGCATTACGAGCGAAACGACATCGATTTTCACCGGGGGACCTTCCGCGTGCGGGGGGACCGCGTGGAGGTGTTTCCCGCCTATGAGGAATCCGTCGCGATCCGTATCGATTTTTTCGGTGAGGAAATCGAAGGGGTCTCGGAAATCGACCCCCTGCGCGGTACGGTGCGGCGCCGGCTTCCCCGGACGACCATCTATCCGGCAAGCCATTACGTGACCCAGCGTTCCACCCTCCAGCGGGCCCGGCAGACGATCATTTCCGAACTCAAGGAGCGGATTGCGTTCTTCCGGTCCGAAGACCGGCTGATCGAGGCCCAGCGCATCGAGGAACGCACCCTGTTCGACCTGGAAATGATTCAGGAGCTGGGTTACTGCAACGGCATCGAAAACTACTCCCGGCACCTCACGGGCCGAAAGGCGGGGGAGCCGCCGCCGACCCTCCTCGACTACTTTCCCGGGGACTTTTTGCTGTTTATCGACGAAAGCCACATCGGGGTCCCCCAGTTGCGAGGCATGTACGAAGGCGATCGTTCCCGGAAGAGCACCCTGGTGCGCTACGGATTCCGGCTGCCGTCGGCCCTGGACAACCGTCCGCTGAAATTCGACGAGTTCCGGGCCCGGGTCGGCCAGGTGATTTATGTTTCCGCCACCCCGGCGGAATACGAGCTGGGCGAGGCCGGCGATGCCGTCGTGGAACAGATCGTGCGGCCCACGGGTCTGATCGATCCCAAGATCCACATCCGCCCGGCCCAGCACCAGGTCGACGATCTCTTTTCGGAGATTCAGCGCCGCATCGAAAGAAACGAACGGGTGCTGGTGACGACCCTCACCAAGCGGATGGCCGAAGACCTCACCGAATATTACACGGATATCGGCATCCGGGTCCGGTACCTGCACTCGGACATCAACACCCTGGAGCGCATGGAGATCATCCGTGACTTGAGGGCCGGCCAATTCGATGTTTTGATCGGCATCAACCTCCTGCGGGAAGGTCTTGACATCCCCGAAGTGTCGCTGGTCGCCATCATGGACGCCGACAAGGAAGGGTTTTTGCGCTCCGCCCGGTCCCTGATCCAGACCGTGGGCCGGGCGGCCCGCAACGTCAACGGCGAAGTGATCCTTTACGCGGACCGGAAGACCGCCTCCATGGCGGCCACGGTCTCGGAAACCGAGCGCCGCCGCAGCATTCAGCGTGAATACAACCTCATCCACGGCATCACGCCGACCACGATCAAAAAGGAGATCGGCACCGGCTTCGAGCACCTGTGGCCCGCGCCGGCGGAAACGGCCGCCCGGGTGGCCGAGGAGGTGGCCGCCTTTGAGAACGTTGCCGATATCGAGGCACGCATCGTCCGGATGGAAAAGGAGATGCACGATGCCGCCGTCGAACTGGCCTTCGAGCGGGCGGCGGAACTGCGCGACCGGATCGAAACCCTGAAAAAATGGATGCTCGTCAGCGCCTGATGAACGATGAACTGAAGGAAAAATTGGCCAACGTGGGAGGCGCTCCCGGCGTTTACCTGATGAAAAACGCCGAGGGCCGGGTGATCTACGTGGGCAAGGCCCGGGCACTCCGAAAGCGGCTCGCTTCATATTTCAAACCGGCCGGGCAGCTTGACACGAAGACCGGTGTCATGGTGCGCCAGATCGCCGATTTCGAAACCATCCTCACCGGGACCGAAAAAGAAGCCCTGATCCTTGAGCAGACCCTGATCAAAAAATACCGGCCGCGCTACAACGTCGTTTTGAAGGACGACAAGCGCTATCCGTCCCTTCGCCTGAACACGGCGCATCCCTACCCGAACCTCACCGTCGTGCGGCGCCGCCAGCAGGACGGGGCCCGTTATTTCGGGCCGTTTTCCTCGGCCCAAGCCGTGCGCGAGACCCTGAAATTCATCAACAAGACCTTCAAGCTGCGCAAGTGTTCGGACCGGGAGTTCGCCACCCGCACCCGGCCGTGCCTGCACCACCAGATGCGCGCCTGTTTCGGCCCGTGCTGCAAGGACGTTGCGCCCGCCGAATACGCGGACATGGTCCGGCAGGTGGAAATGTTTCTAAAGGGCCGCACCCCGGAGCTGATCCGGGAGCTTCGCACGGAGATGGCGGGGGCCGCCGAGCGCCGGGATTTCGAACAAGCCGCCGTGCTCCGGGACAAGGTGTTCGCCCTGGAAAAGACCCTGGAGCGTCAGGTCGCGGTGGTCGACGATGTGACGGACCGGGACGTCCTTGCCGTGGCCCGGTCGGCCTCGGACACCGTGGTGATGCTCATGGTCATCCGGAACGGGTACCTGGTGGGGTCGCGGCACTTCGAGTTCGCCGAAACCCTTTCCGATGATGCGGAGCTGCTCGCGTCCTTCATTCTTCAGTACTACGAGCACGTTTCCCAGGTGCCGCCGGAGATCCTCGTCCCGGTGCCGCCGGTCGAGGCCGATCTTTTGGCCGAGCGGCTCCGGGAATGGCGCGGCCGGGGGGTGCGGCTGCACCTTCCCCGGCGGGGGGAAAAGGCACGGAT
>JBJKPT010000074.1:0-2993 GCA_046706045.1 Desulfobacterales bacterium | reverse complement strand
GTCCGGGATCCCTACTGTCCACCCACGGATGGCCCTTTTGCGCGATGTCCGCGTTGGGCGCATCGATTCGAACCCTCGAAACTGCCGGGCTATTCCTCCGGTTCAAATCGTCCGCCGGCCTTGAACTCGCACAAAATGGCCGATTCGTGATCGGACAGATCCGAAATACACCGCGAACGGCCGCCGCCATCCAACATGCAGATGAGGTATGAATGAACCCGGTCCGTCCTTTTTATTAGCGAAGTACCCACTGGGGCACGCGAAACAAGATCGACCCCGAGGACGTCGGCCGGATCGGCCGGTGCGGCAAGTGCGGTCATGATTTGCAGACCGCCGATCTTCTCATGGCCGAACCGGTCATGGTTACCGATGCCAATTTCGACCGCACGGTCCTTCACTCGCCCCTGCCGGTGCTTTTGTTCTGCTGGGCCCCATGGTGCCCGTCCTGTGCCGCGATGACGCCCATGATCGATGCCTTTGCAGGCCAGGCCCGCGGCCGGCTCCGCGTGGGAAAACTCAACGTGGACCCGAATCCCCGGCTTTCCGCGCAATTCGACATCCGCAGCGTCCCGTTTCTTTTTGTCTTCGATAACGGAAAGATGCGGGAAAATTTCCCCGGGGGCATGGAAAAGCACGATCTGATGATGAAAATGGCGGCCTACATCTGATGGCACCCTCCGACCATGCGCCGGGCAAAACGCAGCCGGAACCGGCCCCGGCGGCCGAGTTCGCCTTCGCCGATGCCGTGGCGGCGGTGCTCGCCGGGGGGTTTTATCTGAACGAAACGGTCCTTTCCTTTATCGACGATGCCCTGGAATCCCCCGAATCCCTGGTCCCGGCCCTTACCGACCCGGACCTCTGGGATGCCGGGCCCGTGGCGGCCCTGGTCTTTTCCCCGGATCCGGCCATGCTCGTTTCCCTGGAAGATCCCATCGACCGGGCCGCACTCGATGCCGCGGCCGTTGAGCGCGTCATCGACCGGATCGCTTCCCGCGGCCCCAGGACCCGCCTGACTTTTTGTGACGGCCGGCCCGCGGTCGCCCTGCCGGTGCCTCCCGCCGGCGTCGAACACTTTGTCCGGGGCCTGCAGCCGGCGCGAGGTCTTGCCCCGCAAATAAAGGAAAAAATCCTGGAGCGTGTCCCGCAGCCCCTGCAGGCGCCCCTCAGGTCCCGGTTGCGGCGGATGCGCCTTCCCGACACGGAAGCCGGTCGCGGCTGGCTTTTCGAGATGCTCGAAACGGTTTCCCCCACCGATCCCCGCCTGATCGAACTCGTGACCGGGTTTGCCGAATTTCTC
Organism: Desulfobacterales bacterium; assembly: GCA_046706045.1. Taxonomy (GTDB): domain Bacteria; phylum Desulfobacterota; class Desulfobacteria; order Desulfobacterales; family JBDRRP01; genus JBJKPT01. Next base: position 1,696 of record JBJKPT010000074.1, on the reverse strand, counting down.
ACCCGCTGGCCGGAAACCGAGTCCCTTTACGGATGGCTGATGCGCCGAAAGCACCGCCTCCTTTCCACGGTGACGCGGGCTCTGCGATGCGACGATGCCCTTTGCCGCCACAACGGGGAGACCCTGATGCTCCGCGGCGAGCTTCCCCCTCATCTGGATACGGCCGCGGCCCGCCGGGAGATCGGCGTCATCGACGCCATCGGCTTTTACCTGTTCGGCCGCACGGAGATGACGACCACGAGCCGATCGGAGATCCGAATCGATCCGGACGCCCCCGAACCCGCGCTCGAGCGCACACTTCATCTGCTGTCCTGACACCGGCCCGATCCATATCCCGGAAACGGCCCGTCCATGGAAACCGGTTGTAATCAAAGAAGACATTGGGTATCATCGCACACTTGTCATTGGTCATTCGTCATTCGTCATGTGCCTTTAACCCTTAACCCTTAACCCTTAACCCTTAATCCTTAATCCTTAATGAGCCTCCGCACCCATACCCGCCCCGCACTCGCTTTCCTCCTGACGGCGTGGATCGGCCTGGCCCTAATCCCGCCGGCGGCCGCGGCTCAGACCGGTCCGAATCTCGACACCGTGCTCGCACACATCGAAAAACGGTATGCGGTCGCCGGGTTTACGGCACACTTTTTCGAAACCAGCAGCTTGAAGGCCTTGAAGATCACCGATACGGCAAAGGGCACGATGACGGTCAAGCGACCGGGGAAGATGCGCTGGTCCTATGAGACCCCCGAGCCCCAGTTGATCGTTACCGACGGCAAGGAGCTCTGGATCTATCGACCCAACGACAACCAGGTGATGGAAGGAAGGGCGCCGACCCTTTTCGGCAACGGCAAGGGTGCGGGGTTTCTCTCGAACATGCAGGAACTGCGGCGCCAGTTTACCGTCACCCTGGAGCCGCCGAACCGGCCCGGGACCTATCTGCTGAACCTGGTTCCGCACACCCCGACCCTGGACATCCACCGCATCCGCGTCACCGTGGAGGCCGGTACCTACACGGTGGTGGAAATCGTCACCGTCAACGCCTACGGGGATAAAACGAGCATCCATCTGACCGATATCCGGTTCAGCAACGCCATCGGCGACAGCTTGTTCACGTTTTCGCCTCCCCCCGGCGTCCAGGTCATGCAACTCGGCCAGCAATGAGCCAGCAATAAGCAATAAGAAAGAAGCTCACCCGAGGTGCGTTTTCAGACAGATGCCCGAAAGCATCGAGGATCGATCGTGAAGGAAAAAATCAGAAAACTGCTCAGACAACGCAACGCCATCCTGCTCGCCCACAACTACCAGCGGCCCGAGATCCAGGACCTGGCCGACCTTTGCGGCGATTCCCTGGAACTCAGCCGCAAGGCGGCAAAAACCGATGCTGCGGTCATCGTTTTTTGCGGGGTGGATTTCATGGCCGAGACCGCATCGATTCTATCGCCGGAGAAAACGGTCCTGCTCCCCCGGCCGGACGCCGGGTGCCTCATGGCCGGCATGGTCACCCCTGAGGCCCTGAGAGCGAAGATCGAAAGCCTTCCGCCCATGCCGGTGGTCACCTACATCAATTCTTCGGCGGACGTGAAAGCCCTCTCGACCATCTGCTGCACCTCGGCGAACGTCGTGGCGGTCGCCGAGAGCCTGGATGCCGACGAGATGCTGATGGCCCCGGACCGGAACCTGGCCATGCATGCGGCCT
>JBJKPT010000073.1:0-8835 GCA_046706045.1 Desulfobacterales bacterium | reverse complement strand
TGGTCGCCACCGTCTAGGCTTCTGAGGCGCCCGGGCCGTTTCTTGGCACGGCTCCGTGGTGGCCACCCCCCGCTTTTCAACCACCCCCGGCTTTCCGAAACCCGCCGTTGCCTTTTTCCGATTCCATCTCAAGGGATTGAAATACCCTCGAACCCATTGAACGCGATCCCGGCCGCCTTGGGCCGGATGAAAAGGATCGAGACGCGATCGTCAAGGCGGCGCACCATCCCCGGCGCCGGCAACGATCCAGGCCGGCGGCCGCCATTTCCCGGCGGTGACGTCGCGCATCTCGACGCCGGAGACCGCTTCGCGGAGGCGACCGATTTCGTCGTGGATCCAGATGTCGAAGACGAGCCGGTCCGGTCCGGCCTCCACGGGCCGGATCCATCCGGTGTAGGTCTCTCCGGTGCGGGTGGGGAGAATGACGGTCCGCTCGGCGATGGCCGTCGGAAAGGCCACCACGCCGGCGTATCGCTGACCCCAAGTGCAGGCGGCGTGGAAGGCCGCGTCCAGGGGAAAGGGGGAGCCCAGGGGGCTTTCCGGAGCGGAAAGCTCCGGGGCGGTGAGGGCGGCCAGTGCCCCGTGTTCGGAAATTTTCAGGGGTTTTCGGATGTTGCGGTAGGCCGGGCCAAAGGGGACGAGTTCGCCATAGATCACCCCCGGGGAAATCGCGATGCCGGTTTCGGCGACGGCCGCCCAAAATGCCGGCGGCGGGTCCGTGTGCCGGGGCGCGGGCATCTGCGATACCCAGAGGCTGCCATGGGTTTTTTCCCGGGTGATCGCGGTTTTTTCCGAGAGGAAACGGGTCGCCAGCCGGGCGCACACCCCGCCGGCGGCCCCGGGTTGCGTCTCCACGACGGCATCGATCGCATCGGCATCCTCGGGAACGGTCAGAAACCGCGGAAACCGGGCATCGCGGAGGATTACCGCCCCGCCGCGGTCGTCTTTTCCGAGGGCGGTTCCGGCCAGAAGCCGCATGGTCTCCACGGCGGGAAAGACCGCCCGGCCGCCGAAGCGGTGGTCCCGAAGGTAGGCCCTGACGGCGATGACCACCGCGATCCGTGCCGGGCCGGCTATTTGGGAAAGGCCGTCCATAGGTGCAAGGTCTTTTCGTCGATGCCCACCGGGATTCCGGCGGGGTTCACGGCGCAGTGGCGGGTGTAGCCCTTGCAGACCATGGCGCCGGTGGCGGCATTGGTGATGACGTAGTCAAACCGCAATCGGACCCGTTCCAGTGTCCGGGGTCGGGTATGGATCAGCATGACGTCGTCGTAATAAAGGGGGTTGAAGAAATCCACCCCCATGGAAATGATCGGGTAGGTAAACCCGCTGTCCTCGATTTCACGGTAGGAATAGGCCACTTCCCGCATGAGGTTCGCCCGGCCGTATTCCAGGTATCGGAGGTACGTGGCGTGGTAGACCACCCGGGACCGGTCCGTGTCGGCATAGAGGGTCCGCAGCCGGCACCGGTGGTACACCTCGCCGGTGGAGCGGTCCCGGATGAATTCGTCATGGCCGGGATAGGGCTCGGCAAGGAACGGTTTCGGCTTCACGTCAGACTCCTTTGAACACGATGCAGCAGTTGGTTCCGCCGAAGCCGAACGCGTTGGAGAGGAATACGTCGTAGTCGTGGCGCCTGGGCCGGTCGGGCACCACGTCGATGTCGGCGAATTCCGGATCCGGGATGTGGTTCACCGTGGGGAGCACGATCCCCTGGCGCATGGCCTCGATCCCCAGGGCGGCCTCGATGGCGGCGGCCGCACCCAGGGTATGGCCGATCTGGGACTTGTTCGAGGAGACCGGGATTTTTTTCAAGGCCGGGCCGAACACCGTCCGCAGGCAGGCGATTTCCGTCCGGTCCCCTTTTTCCGTGGAGGTGCCGTGGGCGTTGACGTACCGGATCCGTTCCGGGGGGATGCCCGCGTCGTCGATGGCCTCCCGGATCGCCCGGACGATGGTCTCGGCATTGGGCAGGGTGAAGTGGAAGGCATCGGAGGTCCAGCCCACGCCCAGGACCTCGGCCTTGGGGGTCAGGCCGTGGGCCTTGAGCATCTCTTCGGCGGCGAGCACCACGATCCCGGCCCCTTCGGCGAGCACGATTCCCCGGCGGTCGATGCTGAAGGGCCGGCAGGCCTGGGCCGGATCCGCGTGGGCCCGGTCTTCGGGACCGACCTTGATGGTCGCCCACATGTTGGCAAACCCCTGGATGATCTCCGGTACGAGGCAGGTGTCCACCCCTCCGGCCAGCACGAAATCGCAATCGCCGTCGCGGATCATCCGGGCGCCGATGCCGATCGCGTGATTTCCCGAAGCGCAGGCCCCCTGGGGCGAAAAGATCGGCCCGGTAAAGCCCAGGGCCATGCCGGCCTTTCCCGCGGGGAGGTTTGCGCAGAGGTTCGGCAGGAGGTAGGGGCTCACCTTCAGGGGCCCCAGCCGGGTGTAGTTGTCCATCGCGATGCGGTAGGCGTCGGTGCCGTTCAAGGCCGATCCCACGAGGCAGGCCGTCCGGGGCCCGGTCTCGGCGTCCATCACCAGTCCCGATCGCTCCAGCGCCGCCTTGCAGACCGCGATGGTGAGGGCCACGAAGGCGGCGTTCCAGTTCATCGCGTCGCGTTTTTCCAGAACCCCCGCACGTTTCGGATCCCAGTCCGGGATCTCGCCGACGACGTTGCTTCGGGAAGTGGTCTCGCACCGGGTGACCCGGCGGAATCCGGCCTCGCCGCGCACGGCCCGCTCCCAGGTGGTTTCGAAGGTGGCGCCAAGGCAGGTGGCCGCCGCATAACCGGTGACAAAGACGCGTCTGTTTCGGGGTGCCTTCATGGGCCGTGACGCTCCTATTCCGTTTTCCGGAAGACGATGCAGGCGTTGCATCCGCCGAAGCCGAAGGCGTTTTTCAGGACGTAGCGCTGATCTACCCGGCGCGCGGCGCCCGCCACGCAATCGATCGCCATTTCCGGATCGGGGCGATAATTGATGGTGGGCGGCAGGATGGCGTCCCGCATGCCGAGAAGGGCAAAGATCGACTCGATGGCGCTCGAGGCGCCCATGGCATGGCCGATCAAGGATTTGTTGGCGGTCACCGGCGGAAGCGCTGCGCCGAAGACGTGCCGGAGGGCGTCGTATTCGACCTTGTCGCCGATGCGGGTGGCGGCGGCATGGGCGTTCACGGCGTCCACGGCCTCGGGAGGAATGCCGGCGTCGGCAAGGCTTTCGGCAATGCAGCGGGTGACCGTGGCAAGATTCGGGGCCACGGTATGAAGGGCGTCCGAGGTCATGGACCACCCGGCGATCTCGGCGATGCCGGAAAGGCCGTGGGCCCGGGCAAAGGCCCGGGAGGCGAGCACGATGCAGCCGGCGCCCTCGGAGATGACAAAGCCCCGGCGGTGAATCGAAAACGGGCGGCTGGCGGCCGCCGGAGGCGCCGGAGGCTCCCCTTCCTTGGGCGTGTAGGCCCCGCTCATCGTGGCGAACCCGGCCACGATGGGGGCCACGAGGGCGAAATCGACAGCCCCGCAGATCACCACGTCGGCCCGGCCCTGGGAAAGGAGCATGGCCCCGACGACCATGGAGGTCGCACCGGTGGCGCAGGCCGTGATGGTGGCCGCAATGGGGCCGGAGGCACCGGTCAGAATCGATACCTTTCCGCCGACCATGTTGATGCAGGCATTGGGATTGGCCGCGGGCAGGGGAAGCTTTCCCTGGGCCAACCATTGCCGGTCGGCCTCAAGGAGCGAATCCACGCCGCCGATGGCCGAGCTGTAAGTCACCGCCACCCGTGGGGCGATCTCCGGCGTGATGACGATGCCGCTCGCGTCGAGGGCCCGCTTCACCGTGACCATGGCGTATTTGAACAGGGGGGAGGGCCATCGGGCCTGCTCCCGGGGGCGCAGAAAGGGAAACGGCAGATGATCGATGGCCGGGGCCTCCCCCGCGATTCGGACGGGAAAGGCGTCGGTGAGGGCAAAGCGGGTGAGCGGACCGATGCCGCTCTGCCCGTCCAAGGCACGCTGCCACTCTACCTCCAGATCGATCCCGAGAGGCGAGATGGCGTCGTAACCGACAATGACCGGGATGGTAGAATCCATGGGTTTTTCGATAAGCGTTCGGGTGCACTGGGGCTGTCGCCGCAATCACCGGCCCGATCCCGTCACCAGGGGATGAACTGGTAGAGCTTGGCGAACATTTCGTAGATTTCGATCCAGTTCTTGAGATCGCGGGTGCTTCTCATGTGATCGCGCTTGTTGACCATGACCCAGCTCATGTGGGCCGCGCCGTCTTTGCAAGTGGCGCAGTCGCGGGTCTCCGAGGTGCAGCACCGGTGCATGGTATTTAAATCCGAGGCCCACCGGATGAAATGGGTGAGCCGCCGGGGCCTCGGATCGCGGGTGTCCAGGGGCTCGGTCACCGACGGGCACTCGTTCCAGCCGAAAGAGCGGCCCAGCATTTTCCCGGTGGTGATGATCTCGTGGTAGTATTTCGAGGAAATCACCGTTTCCGGGTACCGCTCGAGCATGGTGTCCATCTCGTCGCGAACGGCGGCGAGCTGCTCCGGTTGCCAGGAAAATCCGTTCACGCCCTCGTCGTTGGAAAGCAGTTGCATGTGGACTTTCAGGCCCGCGTCCCGGATCTTGGCGATCACCCGTTCGGTGCGGCCGATCTGACGGGGCGTCAAGGTGTAGAGGTAGTACGTGTTGGGATCCCCGGCGTAGTGCTTGCTCGAGATGGAAAAGGCATCCCGGCCCCGGAGCAGTTTTTCATCCTCCTCGTCGCCCCAGAGGGAGATGCCGACCATCAGGTCCGGAAACCGGTCCCGGGGCACCTTGATGAGGCCGTTGGATGCGCAGAAAGTCGGCAACCGCCGGTAGAAGGCCTCCACCCGGTCCAGGCAAAGGGTCGGCTCACCGCCGATCAAGATCGCGAGATTCACCCCGCGCGCCATCTCCTTGTCGATGAAGGCTTCCCATTTGGTGATGTCGTGCTCTTCGCCGGCGACCATGTGCTCACCCGATGAAAAGAAGAAACAGCCCTTGCAGCGAAGGTTGCACCGGTTGGTCACATCGTAAATGGAACTGCGGATGTTGAGTTTGGAAATGCGTTTGTAGCGTTCATACCAGCGATCATCCAGCAGGGAACTGACGGTCTTCATCCGGCAAACTCCTTCGGTCGTTCAAATCTCATCGGGATCGAAACCGCTATCGGGATCGGATTTCGATTTCGGCGGCGATCCCGAAAACCAACACACCCGACACCCCTTACGCCGTCTCCGGGGTGATGCCCGGTGGAGAGACGAAGTGATTGCAAAGGTTCGATCCCTTCCGGTACCCGTTGACCCAGACCGCGAGATAGGTGTCCACATAGTCGAGCCAGGACCGGAACCGGTCCGGATCCACGGCATGGCGAAAGAGCCGGGCGGTCACCACCGCGCTTCCCGCGGCGTAGTGCCGGCAATCGGTACAATCCGTGTCCGGAACGCAGCAGGCCGCCGCGCGGTCCCAGGTGAGGTCGGCGCGGTACTGCCGAAACGAGCGGCCCAGCCCGATGGCGGTGGAAGGATTCCGCCTGGGGTAGGAGCAGCCATAGAGCGCGTGGAGTCCCAGCCGGTGGGTATGGGCCGTGATGCCGTAGCGTGAAAAGAGCACGTTTTCGGGAAAGGCCGAAAGGATCTCATCCATGGCCTTTCCTGTTGCCGCAAGGGATTGGGGCGTGTGGCGCAGGGGACCGGTGTAACCGACCGGCGCCGAGAACATGTTGAAGGTGACCTTGCACCCGTGACCGGCCAGGCTTTCGGTGACCCGAAAGGCCTGGGCGATGTTTTCCCGGGTGAACGTATAGACGAAGACGGCCCGGGGGTCGTCGCGGTAGTTGTCGATCTGGCGGATGAGCATTCCATTGGCGTTTCGACTGGTGCGGCTGGTTTCGTCGTCGCCCCATACCGAGATGTGAAGCCGGTAGCCGACGGATGCCGGGATCGGCTTCAGGCCGTTGGTCGCGATGGCGCCCAGGGGGATTTCCTGGTGGCAGACCGCCAGCCGTTCGGGAACGAGCGACGGCTCGGCGCCGGCCAGAACCACGAACGTGATCCCTCTCGCCTTTTCCACTTGCATGAGGCCCCGCCAGGCCTCCGGGTCGGCGTTTTCCGTGGCGTGCTGTTTCTCACCCTCGTAATAATAGCAGCCCTCGCAACGAATGTTGCACCGGGTGGTCATGTCGTAGGTGGATTCCCGCAGGAAGAAATATTTCCGGACCTTTTGCCAACGCCTGAAAACGTCCGGGTCGGCGATGAGTTCGGCGAAGGAGTATTCCGGGGCCGGAGGATCGGTTCGGGCAGGGGCGGGCAGTTCTGTCGGTTCCATGTCCATGGGTCAACCGGTCACGCCGCGGATCGGCGTTTGTTGTAGATTTATTCCGCGATCCGTTGCAGGGTCGTGAGTTTCGGATAATCGTCTTCGTCGATTCGCACGGCGTACTCGTCCCGGAGCACCAGGGCCACGGTGGCCAGATCCATGCTGTCGATTCCGACCTCGTCGACCAGATCGATCTCGGGATCAAAGGTTCCGGCGGTCACATCCTCCAGTTGGAGTTCGTCGATCATGATCTGTGCGATCCGAAGCCGGATGCCGTCAAACTCCGTTGCGTCGGTCATGTGGGTCATCCTCCTTCTGCATTCAAATCGATCCATCCGCTGCACACCACGTCCCCTCCGGCCATGATGCGAAAAGCGCAGGAGCTTTCCTTCCGGGGCGAACCCGTGGCAACGACCACGAGATCATCGCCCGGGCGGATCATTCGCTTGAACCGGACCCTGCGAAAACCGGTTACCCGCACGGTGCCGCCCAGTGCCCGGCGGACGGTGTCGGCCGCCATGGCCAGTTGGGCGATTCCGGGAAGGACCGGAAAACCGGGGAAATGTCCGGAAAACCAAAGCGACGTCGCCGGAATCTGGACGTTTGCCGTCATGATTCCGTTTTCAGTCATATCTGCGGGGGAGATCAGATACCACATCATTTCCATTTGAATCAAGCGCTATCTGTCCGAATTTTCAAATATTCGTATCCGCTTGACGTGTCAAGGGCGCCTCGTCAGCGGATCAAGTGTTCCCACAGCGGACCGGTGTGGCCCCGGGCATGGAGCCGGGAAACCACGCGTCCGGCCTGTTCGCCACCCGCGCCGATCACCCAGTTGATGCGGCCCCGGGCCGCTGCGGTGACCGCTTCGAGAATTTCCTCGGCGGTTAGATCCGGGGCCTGGTAAAATACCGGTGTGACCAGGGGATCGCCGGCCGACACCTGCCCCTCCTCGATGGCTCGGGCATGAAGGGCCGTGTGGGGGTAGATGCGCATGCCGCAGAAAAAAAAGAGGACGGTTCTTTTCAACCGCTCGATGTGGGCAAGGGTCTGCGCCAGGGTGTCCCGGGTCTCCCCCGGACCGCCGAGCAAAAAATAATGGGCCACGAAAAGGCCCGCCTCCACGGGCGCGCGGTGGGCCGGAAACACATCGGCGGCGCGGAACGGCTTTCCGTAGGCGGTAAGAACGGGTTCCGCCAGGGATTCGGTGCCGAACTCCACATGCTGCAGCCCGGCATCGGCCAGGGTGGGGAAAAAATCCGGGGTGGGCCGCGTGGGCGCAAAAAAGGCCCCCCAGGGGATGGTGAGTCCGGCGCGGCGAAAAGCCCGGGCCACGGCGAGGCAATGGGAGGCGTCGGTGTTGAACACCGAATCGGTGATAAAGAGGTACCGAGCCCCTTCGGCTTCCAGTTGGACCGCGGTCCGGGCCACGGCCTCCGGCGCAAAGGGTCGCAGGCGACGGCCTTCGATGCGCGGGTAGGTGCAGTAGACGCATCCCAGGGGACAGCCCCGGGTGGTCTGCAGGTTCAGCATGCCGCCGCGTTCGAGGTAATAGGCGATGTGGGGCCGGGTACCGGAAGGGGTGCGAAGGACCGGACCGAACCACGGCAAGGGGCGTTCCGCGGTGGCCCCGGGCGTGATGACGCCGGAGACGGCAGCGCCGGTTTGCCCGCGTTCGAGGGCCGCGATCAGTTCGGCCAGCCGTTCCCCCTCGCCGATGATCCCGAAATCCGCCCCGAGGGCGGTCATGGCGGCTTCCGGGAAGATGGTGAACCCGGCGCCGCCCAATACCAGGGGTGCCGGGGTCCGCTCTCGGATGGCCTCGACGAGTTGCCGGTATTCGGCCATGAATCCCCTGGGGTCGATGCAATCGGTGTTGTCGATGTTGCGAAGGGAAATTCCGACCAGTCCCGGATTGAAGTCATCGATGACCTCGCCCAGGGCCTCGGCTGTTTTCAAAAGGTTCATGTCCGCGATCCGGACCCGGTGCCGGGAGCCGAGGGCGCCGGCCACGTGGTCCAGGCCCAGGGGGTAGACCGGATAGGGCGTCGTCAGGGTATTGGCCGAAACGAGGAGGACGTTCATGGCGGCAGCACCTCGATGGCGCTGACCCGGCGGCCCAGGCCCAGGACGAGAATTCCCGGTTTGATCAGGGCCGAAGGCGATCCGTCCGGGTCGGGCACCGTTCCCGCGGCCGCGCACCGGCCGGCCAGGACCGTGGCCGTGGCCGAGGCCGCAGCGTATTCACCGGTCCAGCGGCGGTAGTCGATGACCGGTCCGCAAAACCGGCTTTGCCGGAGAAACGCGGCGAGTTGGGCCTCGCCGGCTTCCCGATCGGCCCGGGGAATGCCGGCAAACACGGCGCCGTACCGCGCATCGATGCCGGCCGGCGATCCGAGGGCCCGGACCAGAGCGTCCAACGCCTCGGGGTTTTCCCTGCCGGTTTGATAGAAACGCAGGGTGAGATCGATGCCGTCACCGGTTCCGGCCG
>JBJKPT010000072.1:0-8735 GCA_046706045.1 Desulfobacterales bacterium | reverse complement strand
CGAAGAGATCCGCTTCGCTCAAGTGTTCAAACACGGCGCGCACCGGCAACCGGCCGATGAATTCCGATTCGAAGCCGAATTCGATGAGGTCTTCGGACCGGACCTGTCGCAGCAGGGGCGTGGTGTCCTTGGGGGTGGAAAAGGCGGCTCCGAAGCCGATGGCCTGTTTGGTCAGCCGGCGCTTGATGATCTCTTCCAGGCCGCTGAAGGCACCGCACATGAAAAAGAGCAAGTGCTTCGTGTTGATGGTCCGTTTGCCGGTGTTGCCGCTTTTGCGGTAGCGTTCAATTTCCTGAATCATGGAAACCGGATCGTGGGGCACTTTCAGGTCCACGTCGGTCTCCTCCATGGGCTTTAGCAGGGCCCTTTGCACGCCGGTGCGCGAGACATCGGCGCCGATCAGGTTGTGGCTGCTGGCGATTTTGTCGATCTCGTCGATATAAACGATGCCAAACTGAGCCCGTTCGATGTCATCGTTGGCCTCTCGGACCAGGTCCCGGACCAGATCCTCCACATCGCCGCCCACATAGCCGGTCTCACTGAATTTGGTGGCGTCGCCTTTGACAAAGGGAACCCCGATCTTGTTGGCGATCAGTCGGATGAGGTAGGTCTTGCCGACACCGGTGGGGCCGATCATCAAAATGTTGTTTTTGATGCCGCCGACCAGGGCGCTCGATCCTTCGGCGGCCTCCTGGGCACGGCGGATCCTGTTGAAGTGGGTGCAGATCTTCGTGGCGAGGATTGCCTTGGCCTCGTCCTGCTTGACCACGTATTGGTCCAGGTGGGCGATGAGGTCCTCCGGTTTCAACGTGAAGTTGAGTGACGGCGCCGTTTTGCCGATCGGCTGTTCGGATTCGCCGGAGGGCATGCTCTCGGGCATGACGATCGGGGATACCAGCTTGACGTTGTCGCCGAAGCGTTTGGCGAGGAAATCGCTGATTTCTTTTTCCAGTTCTTTGGGATCGGGTATTTTTTCGATGTTCGTAATCATGGGCCGTAACTATAATCACCGGTCCTGCGAAATGCAAGAACGCGCAAAGCCTTGCAAGCCGGGGCACGGATATGGGAACATGCCGGATCGGAGCCGGGAAAAGGCGCCCGACCGGCAAGCGGCCCATGGGAAGACGAAAAAGGGCCGGCGGTAAGCCGACCCTTTTTTTCATTTTGGTACGCCCGGCTGGATTCGAACCAGCGATCTTCGGCTCCGGAGGCCGACGCCCTATCCCCTGGGCCACGGGCGCGCGTGGATGACGCGGGATCCTTAAAAAATATCCCGGCATCTGTCAAGAGCCGGGTTGAAAATACCCTCTCCGTCCCGATTTTTTTCGTCCGGCGCCGGTGCCGGTCCTCGACATGTTCCCGAGGTGTCAGGAGTTAAAATATCTGCGGCTCTTCAAATGGAACCGCGTCCGGCCGTTCCCCGGACAGACGCCTAAGGGCCGCCTTTGCTTCCCCCACGACATAAAGCGAGCCGGCAATGCAGATGACGTCCTCAGCGGTGGCGATGGCGGCGGCCGTCCGTATGGCGGTTTCCACGTCCGGGGCGATGGTGACCCGGTCGATGAAATCTCCGGCCGCGGCGTGCAGCACTTCCGGTTCCAGGGCCCGGTCGATGCGCGGCCGGGTGACAATCGCCTGGCTGGAAACCGACAGCAGGTCCTTCAGCATGCGGCGGTAGGGCTTGTCGGAGAGAATGCCGATGACCAGGATGATCCGGCGGTCGGCATAGGTTTTTTTCAGATACCCGGAGAGCCGTTTGGCGGCCGAGAGATTGTGCGCCCCGTCGAGGATCACCGTCGGCGCGTGGGAAACGACCTCGAGCCGCCCGGGCCAACGGGTTTCCAGAAGTCCGGTTCGAATGGCCGCTTCGTCGATGGCGGCGATCCCGTTGGTGTCCAGAATTTCGCAGGCCGCAAGGGTGATGGCCGCGTTGGCCAATTGGTGATCGCCTTTCAACGCGACGGCGATTGCCTTGAATCGCTGGTGCATGCCGTGGTAGTGCAATCCGCCGCGGCCGTTGCGGCGGAAGGTGAACGCTTCCCCGAGCCGGAAGAGCGGGGCTTGCCGGGCCTCGGCCGTCTGCCGGATCACCTGCCAGGCCACGGGCTGCGTCACCCCGGTCACGACCGGGGTCTGCGCCTTGATGATGCCGGCTTTTTCCCCGGCGATGGCGGCGATGCTGTTTCCGAGATATTCCCGGTGTTCCAGGGATATGTTGGTGATGATGCCCAGTTCCGGCTGGATGATGTTGGTGGCGTCCAACCGTCCGCCCATGCCGGTTTCCACAACGGCGAAATCGACATTTCGGCGGCCGAATTCGTAAAAGGCCATGGCGGTCGCGAATTCGAAAAAGGTAGGCTCCCGGTCGCCGGAAAATGCCTCGGAAACGGCCCGGTGGGCTTCGACGACGGCCTCATCGGCAATGGGGTCGCCGTCGACTTCGATGCGCTCGTTGAATCGCACGAGGTGCGGGGAGGTGTAGAGCCCGACCCGGTAACCGGCCCGTCTCAGAATGGTGGCGAGACTCGCGGCAACCGATCCCTTGCCGTTGGTTCCGGCGACGTGGATGCTGCGGAATCGGGTGTGGGGGTTTCCGATCCCATCGAGAACACCGGCGATGACGTCCAGCCCCAGCTTGATGCCGAACCGCCGCATCCCGAACATGTTTTCGAGGCATTTGTCGTAAGCGGTTGCCGCCATGGTGCCATCTCATGTTGCCTGCCCGGGGCTTGCTGGAAGCTGCCGGAAGGGGTTCCCGTTCCGTTCTGGCGGGCATTTTGACCGCAGGCATATCCCGCGGAGGGGGACATGCCCCAAGGCAAGGGTTCAACGGTGAGCCGGACTCTGCAACGGGCTCAAAGAGGCTGTCCTCGAACGCCCTTCCATGAAAAAACCCGGCAAAACAAGACGTTTGCCGGGTTTGCGGGTTGCTTTGCCGAATCGGTTATCGATAACGGCGCGCTCGGGCGGCTTTTGCCGCTGCGACGCGCTGACGCCGCAACGCCTCGCGCTGCTTACGGCGCCTGAACTCGCTGGGTTTCTCGTAGCTTTTTTTGAGCTTCAACCGTTTGAAAAGACCGTCGTTCTGGATCTTTTTTTTCAGAATCCGCATGGCTTTTTCAAGGTCGTTTTCGAGAACCTTGACTTCGATGTTTTTCAACCTGATCGCCCCCTTTTTCCCATCCGCTCGGTTTCTTTTGGGATGTTAGTTTCTTTCGTCATCTACGTAAAGCTGGATATATACCATAATGCTTTTTTACAGGCAAGCAAAAAGATGCCCCCATGGTCGATGCCGGAACAAGGCTCTTGACACGGATAGGGCAATCCGTCATATCCCTTATCCTTAATTCTCAACGAAATCCGGTGCGGGGGATGGTCCCGTAAATTCCATTATCCTATAAGGAGGGTGCGTTATGCGGTTGATTCTGTTGGGCGGACCGGGAGCCGGCAAGGGGACCCAGGCCAATTACATCAAGGAGCATTTTCAGATTCCGCAGATTTCCACCGGCGACATGCTTCGCGCCGCCGTGAAAGCGGGGACCGAACTGGGGAAAAAGGCCAAGGAGTACATGGATGCCGGTGGTCTGGTGCCCGATGGGGTCATCATCGGCCTTGTAAAAGAGCGTATTCAGGAAGCGGACTGCCGGAAAGGATTTCTGTTCGACGGGTTTCCCCGGACCATTCCCCAGGCGGACGCCATGAAGGAGGCCGGTGTGGCCATCGACGCCGTGGTTGAAATCGATGTGCCCGATGAGGAGATCATCAAGCGCATGAGCGGGCGCCGCGCCCATCTGGCCAGCGGACGCACCTACCATATCGTGTTCAACCCGCCCAAGGTCGAGGGAAAAGACGATGTGACCGGCGAGCCGCTGGTCCAGCGGGATGATGACAAGGAAGAGACGGTGCGAAAGCGCCTCGAGGTCTATCACAGCCAAACCGAACCATTGGTCGACTACTACAAAAAATGGGGGGCCTCGGGCAAAGCCGGCGCCCCGAAATACATCCGCGTGGCCGGGGTCGGCAAGGTGGATGGCATCCGCGACCGCATCATCAAGGCCCTCGAAGCCCTGAAATAGCATCATTTCCGAATGATGGGCACGATCCGGTTCCCCGAAGGGATGCCTCCCGGAGTAGATTTTGGCCCCGTCACTTCCGTGGCGGGGCCGTTTTTTCCGGAGGACGGATCATTATCCGGCCGTAATCGGGAAAAGCGCTTGACAGCCCTCCGGCGGTGATATAGTTTCAGACGTCCAGTTTGTGAAGACCATGGGCCCCGCCCCTTTTCGCGAAAACCCGACGAAAACCTGCTGGCACTTTACCTTACGCGTTCCGCCACCTTTTCTGGATAGGCCCCATTTATTTCAATACAACCCGGTGATACCCAATCCAAAGTCGAATCAACGAAAACAACGTGACCAGATGATAGTGATGATGAGGAGCGCATTCGCCCCGATGCCGGCCGGACCGAAGTGTGTCGCGGTCGATTTCGCGTGCGGTGTCGAACCGGCCATATTCATAAAACCATCACGGGCCCGGATGGTCCGCACCGATTTGAGACAGGCACACAAAATGGAGAGGATTGAGATCCGATGAATATCGTCGAGCTGAAAAACATGAAAATCAACGAGCTGACCCAGATGGCCAAGCAGTTTCGCATCGAAGGGGCTGCGGGGATGCGCAAGCAGGAACTCATTTTTTCCCTGCTGCAAGCCCAGATTGAAAAAAACGGCCTGATCTACGGGGAGGGGACCCTCGAGATCCTGCCCGATGGTTTCGGTTTTTTACGGGCCCCCAATTGCAACTACCTGCCGGGCCCGGACGATATTTATGTCTCTCCGTCTCAAATCCGCAGGTTCAACCTGCGTACCGGCGATACGGTTTCCGGCCAGATCCGTCAACCCAAGGAAACCGAGCGCTATTTCGCCCTGTTGAAGGTCGAAGCGGTCAACTACGAAGACCCCGAGGTCGCGCGGGAAAAAATCCTCTTCGACAACCTGACCCCACTTTACCCCGAACGAAAGGTCACCCTCGAGGTCGATCCGAAAAACTATTCCACGCGGATCATGGATCTTTTGACCCCGGTCGGTTTCGGCCAGCGCGGTCTGATCGTCTCCCCCCCGCGTTCCGGAAAGACCATGCTGTTGCAGGCCATCGCCAACAGCCTCACCGCCAACCACAAAAACATCATCCTGTTCGTATTGCTGATCGACGAGCGGCCCGAGGAAGTGACCGACATGGAGCGATCGGTTCATGGCGAGGTCATCAGCTCGACCTTCGATGAACCGGCCGAGCGGCACGTGCAGGTGGCGGAGATGGTGATCGAAAAGGCCAAGCGCCTCGTCGAACACAAAAAAGACGTCGTGATCCTTTTGGACAGCATCACCCGTCTGGCACGGGCCTACAACAGCGTCATGCCGCCGAGCGGGAAGATCCTCTCCGGAGGTGTGGACTCCAACGCCCTTCAGCGGCCCAAGCGCTTTTTCGGAGCGGCCCGCAACATCGAGGAGGGGGGCAGCCTCACGATCATCGCCACCGCCCTGGTGGACACCGGCAGCCGGATGGACGAAGTGATTTTTGAAGAATTCAAGGGGACCGGCAACATGGAAATCCAGCTGGACCGCCGGCTGGCCGACAAACGGATATTCCCGGCGATCGACATCAACAAGTCCGGCACGCGCAAGGAAGAGCTCCTGATGCCGCCGGATATCCTCAACCGGATCTGGATCCTGCGCAAGCTCTTGAGTTCCCTGAACCCGATCGATGCCATGGAGTTTTTACTTGAAAAAATGAATGGAACCGTTGATAATAAAGAATTTCTAGATTCGATGAATTCCTGATGGGAAAAACGATCATCCAGATGGAACCGTAAAAATTTTTTCAACCTTCCCGTCGCCCCGGACCCGATCCGGGCCCGGCACGAGGCGCTGAGGGTTTTTTTGCGGGACCGGCATAAAAAGGAGCTTGGATCACATGAAACCCGATATTCACCCGAAGTTTTCCGAAACGACCATCACCTGTGCCTGCGGGGCCGAGTTTACGGCCGGTTCAACCAAAGAAAGCATCCGCGTTGAAATCTGTTCCCAATGCCATCCATTTTTTACCGGGAAGCAGAAGCTGATCGACACCGCCGGCCGGATTGAGCAATTCCGAAAGAAATACGAGAAACACAACTACCAGCAATCGACAAAATAGCGCAACCGCACGATCTACCGGACCCACCTTGTTTCGTCATTTCGGCGTCAGGGTGGGTTCTGTTTATTGGACAAACGATGAAGTCAAGGCATCGATTGCGATGTTGGAAAAATTAAAAGGTATCGAATTCCGGTTCAACGAACTGGAGCAGCTGCTCAGCGATCCGGCGGTAATCAAGAATCGGCAAAGCTACGAGGCGTTGAGCCGTGAGCACGCGGAGTTGCTGCGGATCGTCACCGGGTACCGATCCTACCGGGAAACCGAGTCCGAGCTGGCGAGCAGCCGGGAGCTGCTCCGGGACAACGACCCGGAAATGAAGGCCCTTGCCAGGGAAGAAATCGATCGGCTCACCGGGCGACTCGAACAGCTCGAACACGATTTGAAGCAACTGCTGCTGCCCAAGGACCCCCTGGACGAAAAAAACGTCATTCTTGAAATCCGTGCCGGTACCGGCGGCGACGAGGCAGCGCTTTTTGCCGCCGATTTGTTCCGGATGTACGATCGGTACGCCGAGACCCAGCGCTGGAAGGTCGAGACCTTGACCCACCATGCCACGGGAGTGGGCGGATTCAAGGAGGTCATCGCCTTGGTCCAGGGGAAAAACGCCTACAGCCGGTTGAAATACGAATCCGGCATCCACCGGGTGCAGCGGGTGCCGACCACCGAAACCCAGGGCCGCATCCACACCTCGGCAGTGACCGTGGCCGTGCTGCCCGAGGCCGAAGAGGTGGAGTTGGACATCGATCCGGGCGAAATCAAGGTCGATGTGTACCGGTCGTCGGGTCCGGGCGGGCAAAGCGTCAACACCACCGACTCGGCCGTGCGCATCACCCACCTGCCCACCGGGGTCGTGGTGACCTGTCAGGATGAAAAGTCCCAGTGGAAAAACAAGGCCAAGGCCCTGAAGGTGCTTCGGGCGCGTCTCCTGGACCGGGCCGTCCAGGAGCAAAACGCCAAGCGCTCCGAGGCGCGGAAGTCCCAGGTGGGCACCGGCGATCGCAGCGGACGCATCCGGACCTATAATTTCCCCCAAGGGCGGGTCACGGATCACCGCATCGGACTCACCCTTTACCGGCTCGATGCCGTGATGCAGGGGGATCTGGACGAGCTGATCGGAGAGCTGACCACCCACTATCAGGCACAGGCCATGCAACATGACGAATCCTTATAGCCGGGATGTCGAGGCATGGACCATTATTTCGATGCTCCGGTGGGCCACGGCGTATTTCGGCCGATACGGCATCGACAGCCCCCGCGCCACGGCTGAAATACTCCTGGCCCATGCCCTCGGGCTCAGCCGCATCGATCTTTACGTGAAGCACGACCTGCCCCTTCGCCCCGATGAACTTCAGCGGTTCAGGGACTTGATCAAGCGGCGGCACCGGCGGGAGCCGGTGGCCTATATCGTCGGTGAAAAGCAGTTCTGGGGACTGGATCTTGCGGTCGATCCGTCGGTGCTCATCCCCCGGCCCGAGACCGAGCATCTGGTGGAGGCGGCTCTCGCCCATTTGCCCAAGGACGGGGAGGGACCCCGGCAGTGGGTTCTGGATGCCGGCACCGGCTCCGGCGCCATTGTTCTGGCCCTTGCCCACGAGCGGACCCGGCACGTGTTCATCGGCGTGGATCGCTCTCCGGCGGCCGTGGCCATCGCCGGGAAAAATGCACGAATCCATGGACTCGGGGACCGGGTCGCGTTTCTGGCGGCCGACTGGTTTTCGGCCTTTGGCGGAAAATCCGGACGATTCGATCTTCTGGTCAGCAATCCTCCCTACATCCGGTCCGCCGCACTCGCATCCCTTCAACCCGAAATCCGCGGGTACGAACCCCGGGCCGCGCTGGATGGTGGCGCGGACGGCCTGGATGCCTACCGGGTCCTTTTGCCGGCGGCCCGGCAATTGGTGCGTGCCGGCGGGACACTGCTCATGGAAATCGGGTGTGACCAGCGCGCCGGTATCGAGGCCCTTGCCGGGCGCCTCGGCGGGGTCTCGTTTGTCCGGTGCATCCACGATTACGCGGGTCTGGATCGGGTCGTGGAATTTCGTATAGCCTAGTGCCCATCCCAGGATCGGCAATTTTGCGTGAGGTCAAGGCGGACGGACGATTGGAACCGGAGGAATAGCTTGGGCTATTTCGAGGATTCCAATCGATCGGCCAACACAGAAATCGCGTAAAAGGGCCATTCTGGGATGGGCACTAACCTAGGGCGGATGGGTTGAGGCCCGGGACTCGGGGGGCCGGAACCCAAGCGCCAAATTTTTTTCGAGCCTGAAAACGGTTGCGCGATTCGGTTGGATTTGTTAATAAACTGCGGTTTGGAATTCGCACGTCCTGGGATCCGGCATCGGGTGCCGCCCGTTGTGGGCGGTTGGTTGCCGGGGACGAACAGGGCGAACGTTGAACCCGCATGAAAGGGAGTGTTTCATGAATTACGTCACCATGAAGGAGCTGCTGGAAGCCGGGGTCCATTTCGGGCATCAGACCAAACGCTGGAACCCCAAGATGAAACCCTACATTTTTGGTGCCCGCAACGGGAGTTACATCAT
>JBJKPT010000071.1:0-4444 GCA_046706045.1 Desulfobacterales bacterium | reverse complement strand
CGCTTGAGTTCCACCAGGGTCGCGCCCCATCCGCCGGCCGAAAGCGGCGCCGGACGATGGGCCTCGACCAGGGGGTGCCGGTCGAGGATGGCGAGCACCCGGCGCTTCAGCGCACCGCTGCCCTTGCCGTGGATGACCCGGACCGAGAAAATCGCCCGGCGGCGGCATTCCCGGAGATAATCGTCCAAGAGGTCCTTGACTTCGGACGGCCGGAACTGGTGCAGGTCCAGGATATCGGTGATCGGGTACTCGACGGGGTCGGTCATGGAAATTGCCCTCACTTCCAAACGTGACGAAGGTCAATGGCTGCAAGCATCGCTTTGTGGAGCGCGGCGGTAGTCGTCGCCTATTCGCTCGGTTCCATTCCCATCGGGTTGATCGTCACCCGGTGGTACACGGGGATCGATGTGCGTTGCCACGGCAGCGGCAACATCGGAGCGACCAACGTCCGGCGAATCGCCGGCAACGGACCGGCATTGTTGACCCTGATCGGTGACATCGCCAAGGGGGCCGTGCCCGTGATCCTCGTGGCCGTGGTCTTTGGCGGGGAATCGGAGGCCATGCCCGTGGGTGCCGTGGCCGTCGGCCTGGCCGCCGTTTTCGGCCATCTGTTTCCGGTATGGCTCCGTTTTCGTCCCAGCGGCAAGGGGGTGGCCACCACGGCCGGTGCCTTCGGCGCCATCTGTCCATTGGCCGCGCTCATGGCGGCGGCGATCTTTCTCGTGGTGACCGCCGTGGATCGCCGGGTTTCGGTCGGCTCCATGGCCGCCATGGCCGTTTTGCCCGCGGCCGTCGCGTGGCAGACCGGCTCGACCCTGGTGACCGCCGGCGCGGCGCTCATCGCCCTGGTCATCATCGCCCGCCACCGCGACAACCTCCGCCGGATCAGGGCCGGCACCGAACCGCGCCTGGGACGGAAGCGGGAATGAGATCCAAGATCCAGTCCGGCCCGGGGCAGTCCCGGGCTTTTTTGTTTCGGCCTTTCGGGACGTGTGCCCCGGCATTCGATCCGGAATGGTTTCGAATTGATTCATCGCCGGGCGTGCCGGGTCAGCCGCCGATCAGGGAAAACACCGCGGCGACCGTACCGATGACGATAAACAGGGTGTCGGCCAGAAATTCCAGTCGGATTCCGGGCAGCATGGCGTTGCGGCGAAACGCCGCGATAATCACCGCGAGAAAGATCGGCCCGGTGGCCATGGCGTAGCCGATGGGCGAAAAGAGCCCCACGGCCGATCCGATCGCCGGCAGGAGCGCGCAGACGATCAGCACGATCCTGAGCAACCGGAGCGTCCGGGCCTCACCCAAGAGGATCGGCAGGGTCTCCTGGCCGACGATCCGGTCCCCCTGGATATCGAGGAGTTCGAAAAACGCCGTCCGTGCCAGGACGAGAAGCCCGGCCCAGAAAAACACGATCCAGACGGCCGGGCCGAAGTCGGTGTTGACCAGGGCCGGCAAAAGAACGGTGACCACGGCCCAGGCCAGGGTGATCAGCACGGTCTTGGATCCCGGAATGTCCTTGATCCGGCGATATTTGAACCAGTCCACGGACGGCGGGATCAGCTTGATGTTGTACGAAAGACCGGTGATGCTGAGGGCGAGAAGGGCGACAAAGGGCAGGGGGCCGAGGTGAGCCGCCTCCAGCAGGCCGGCGCCGCCGGCGACGATCACGAGAAAATAGAGCCAGAACCGGTGGCGGTCGTAAAACGCCGCACGGATCGGATCGTTGTAGCGATCGGCCTTGTTGCCGGTGAGGTTGTTCAGCACGTGCATGGACTGAACGTAGAGCATGGCCACGAGCACGGCGGAAAAACTCTGGGACAGGTGGAGCATCCGGGAGCTGGCGTAGCCCAGGCATCCCGCCCCCAGAGAGAGGTAGATGTTGGTGAGCACCAATGCCCGCACGAAGCCGAACAGGATGCGCTTGAGGGCCGATCGGCTGTTCATGGGCGCGGTTTCCAGTTTCCGGCAGACCCGCTGGATAATCCAGTTCGGCGTGGACGCGCCGGCGGTGACACCGACGGTTTCGGCCTCGGCAATGGCGCTGAGATCCAGTTCGTCCTCGGTTTCGATATGAAAGGTCGGCTTGCCGGACTGACGGGCGATTTCGGCCAGCCGCAGGGTATTGCCGCTGTTTTTCCCGCCCACCACGACGATGGCATCCACCATGGCCGCCAAGGTATCGATCTCTGCCTGGCGTTTGGCCGTGGAATCGCAGATCGTGTCAAAGACCTTGTAGTGGGGGTACCGGCGTTCGGCCCACTGCTTGATCGTTGCGTAAAAGGCCATGTTTTGGGTGGTCTGGGCCACGATGATGGCCTTTTCAAATGCCGGCAGGGCTTCGAGGCCCGTGATGGTGTTGGCCACAAACCCGTTGCGGCCCGCGTAGCCGAGCAGGCCGATGACCTCCGGATGGTTTTCATCCCCGACGATGATGACGGCGTAGCCCTTTTCCGCATGTTTGCGGATGATGGTCTGAACCTTGATCACCCGCGGGCAGGTGGCGTCGACCACATCGAAACCGGCGGCGGTAAGCGCCGATTCCGTTTCCGGGGGCACGCCGTGAGCCCGGATCAGGGCCGTGCCCGAACCTCTGGCCGGGATGGCGCCGATGCTTTGGATCCCTTTGTCTTCCAGGGTCTGGAGAACCTGGGGGTTGTGGATCAGGGGGCCGTACGTGCAGATGGGGCCTTTGTGGGTGGCCGGCGCGTCGAGCACCATTTCCACGGCACGGCGCACACCCATGCAAAACCCGGCGTTTTTGGCGATGATGATTTTCATGCAGGCACCATCGGCGGTCGCTTCTCCGGATCACGCCGGATGACGGCCGCGCCAATGCCCCGCTGGCGGAAGTCAGGAGGCAACGGGCGCAAGGAAGATGTGATGATCGACCAGGGAGAGGGAGTGGATGGTGGCCCGGACAAATTTTTGTTCACCGAAGATGTTCACGAGCAGAAGCCCGTCTTCCTCGGGATCCACCGTGTCCACGGATTCCATGATCAGTTCCTTATCCTCGCCCTGAATGAGGTATGCACTCGCTTCGCACATGGGAAATGTCCTTGTCTTTTAACGCGTTCATGGGGCGAACCCGGGGCATCGGCATCGACCCGGTCGTCATGTTGAAGGCGAATGGGCCTCCGGGGGTCCGTCCTGGAGCATCGGGGTTAAAATGTCCTGGATCAGTGCATCGATCAGGTGCGGCAGGGGCAACGGCGCCACCCCCGCCACATCGACGTTGTCCTGCGACAACGGGATGAGGGCCTTGTGCGCGGGGCTTGCCGCGATGGCCTCGGCCATGGCCGGTGTCACTTCACCCATCATCGCGTGGGCCAGAACGATGCCGATGGGGCCGACGATGATGTCGGCGCGGGCCGCGCTGCGCACGATGGCGTTTTCACCGGACGCGCCGCGGTTGGCCCTGGCCTTGAGCATCTGGGTGGTGGCGATGGCGTTGGTTCCCAGGGCGACGATGTCCACCGTCTCGCCGTAAGCGGCACGAAGCCGTTTGATGACCGCGCTGCCGATACCGCCGCCTTGACCGTCGATGACGCAGATTCGTTTCATGAGGCCCGCTACCGGGTTAATGGTAATCACGTCCGGGGAAAATTCGACGAATGGGAGCCCGGCCACGGATCGGCACTAACAAATATCCGCAGGCCCGTCAACCGGGGGGCAACCGTGCACGGGTCACAATTTCTCGATCCGGCGGCGGTTGCGCCGCTCCCGCTTGGAGGCACGCCGCCGGGGGCCCTTTTTGCGGGTTGTGGGAATCCAGCCCTCGCCGTCGTCGGGACCATCGGCCATGGCCCCGGGATCGCCCGCGGTCATGATGGCCGCACGCACCCGGGATTCGAAAACGGGCGAATCGATGACCGCCGTGCCGAACCGGATCACGACATCGCTGATGCCCCGATCCGAGCTGACGACCAGGGCCTTTTCCCGTTCCTCGGCGGCCATCCCCTTGATGACGGTATCGGCCGATTCGCCCTGGCGCGAATAGCGGACGCGGATTCCCTGAACCCTGTCCCGGGCCGGGGAACCCAGGGGGGCGCGGACCCCGTCAAAGACCACGGTGATGGGGTGAGGTTTCAGCCGGCGGTAGACGGCCAACAGATCCAGCAGGGCCTCGCGGCCGCTTTCCAACGCGTGCCGGTCGAATCGGCTCAACTCCGGAGACTGCCGGATCAGGTTGAAGCCGTCGATGATGATGTGCAACGGCAAGGGTGTCACCCCGGTCGCGGCGCGAGTCGTGTTTTGATCCGGGCCGGGTCAGTCGGTTCGGTGGGCCAGAAGGCCCAGAAGCCGGTCGAGATCCGAGTCGCTGTAAAATTCGATCTCCACCCTGCCGCGTTCCTTTTGCCGCCGGATTTGGACCTTGGTGCCAAAATGGTGGGATAATTCGTTTTCGATGCGGGTGAAATGGGCGTTCTCGGAGTCGAGGGGC
>JBJKPT010000070.1:0-2935 GCA_046706045.1 Desulfobacterales bacterium | reverse complement strand
CATCGGCACGCCGCAGGCCAGGGCCGCTTCCCCGAGCACCTTGGAGGCAATGAGGTTGCCTTGGCCGCCAACGGCCACGATGACCAGCCGTGTTGGATTCATAGGATTCATCCGATCCCCTTATTTTTTCAATGGCACGATCGCGTTTTCCGGACAGATCTGGGCGCAGACGGCGCAGCCCACGCACATGTCGCGGTTGATCTGTACCCGGTCGCCTTCCAGGAAAAAGGCCGGGCAGGCGAAGTCCGTGATGCAATCCCGGTGGTTGGCGCAGCGATCGGTCACGGTGAACGCCCGGGGGGCGAGCGTTTTCAAACTCTTGGCATAAAGGACGCACATCTCCCGGGAGATGACCACGCTCACGCCCTTGTAGGCCACGGCCTCGCGGATTGCGGCGATGCTTCTTTTCACCTTGTAGGGGTGAATGACCGTGACGTATCCAACCCCCAGTGCCCGAACCACGGCCTCGATATCGATCCGGCCGAATCCCTCCTGGCCGATCTGGGCCATGTCGACACCGGGATTGGGCTGATGGCCGGTCATGGCCGTTGTGCCGTTGTCGAGGATGACCAGGGTGATGTCGTGGTTGTTGAAAACCGCGCTGGCAAGCCCGGGGATTCCGGAGTGGAAAAAAGTCGAATCGCCGATGAAGCCGATGACTTTCTTGCCTGCCGCGGCCCTCGAAAATCCGGCGGCGGTGCCCACCGAAGAGCCCATGCAGATGACAAAGTCGCCCATGGATACCGGCGGCAAAAATCCGAGGGTGTAACAGCCGATGTCCGTGGGGCAAATCGTTGCCATCCCCGCGGTGGCTTTTTTCACCGCGTAAAACGTGGCCCGGTGGGAACAGCCGGCGCATAGGTTTGGCGGTCGCTGGGGAAGGTCGGGAAGGTCCGATGTGTCGATGGGGACTTTGGTCACCGGATCGGAAAGGCCGAAATAGGCCGCAATACGGTTCCGGACCATGGCCGGATCAAATTCGTAAAGGCGCGAGAACAGGGTCTCGTCCTTGCCGCGGATGGGTAGGATCATCGCGGCGGACTGGGCCATGGCTCGCAGGCCCTCTTCCATGACCGGTTCGCCTTCCTCCACGACCAGGACTTTTTCGCACCCCTTGAGAAAATCGATGATTTTTTGTCCCGGCAGGGGATGGGAAAAACCGAGGCGCAGAATCCGAACCCGATCGCCGATTCCCAGTTCGGCCACCGCGTCGCTCGCGTAGGTGTAGCTGACCCCGTTGGCCACAATGCCCCACCTGCCGCTGCCCTCAATGAAATTGAAGGGACTTTCCTCGGCCAACCGAGCGGCCATTTGCCAATTGGCGAGAAGCTTGGCATGAAGCCGCCGGGAAACGGCCGGCACGGTCACATAGGAAAAAGGATCTTTGATGAAATCGCCCCGGGTCCTCGGGGCGGTGAGGGGGCCGAGGATCACCGGCGCATTGGCGTGGTTGATCCGGGTGGTGGTCCGCAGGAGTACCGGTTCGCCGAGGGTTTCGGAGAGGGAAAACGCCTCGGCGGTCATTGTTTTGGCCTCTTCCACCGACGAGGGTTCGAGCATCGGAAGTCCCGACAGCCGCGCATAATAGCGGTTGTCCTGCTCGTTCTGGCTGGAAAACATGAACGGGTCGTCGGCGGTCACGATCACGAGCCCGCCCCGGATCCCGACGTAGGCGAGGGTCATGAGCGCATCGGCGGCCACGTTGAGTCCCACGTGCTTCATCATGCACATGGCGCGCAGGCCGCTGTTTGCCGCTGCGGCCGCCACTTCGAGGGCCACCTTCTCGTTGGCGCTGTATTCGAAGTAGAGATCGGTTTCCCGCGATACCTGAAACAGGTTTAAGGAGATTTCCGATGAAGGGGTTCCCGGATAGGTCGTCGCGATGGCAACGCCGGCCTCCAGGGCTCCCCGGGCAATGGCTTCGTTGCCCAGCAAAAAACATTTCTTTCCAATTGCATCGGTTAAGAGTTTGTGCATCGCGAATCCCTTGGGTGCCGGTGTAAAAAATGCTTCCTTGGCCCTGCGCGGGCCTCCGGTGCACATTTTAATCATCGAAATATTTCAAATAGTTAAGCGATTAAAACGTCTGACGTCCCGACGCGGCCCCCCCCCCCGCCGGCATTTTCAAACGGGCTCCTGAATTGAATTTGGCCACCGTTGCGCCGGCGTTTTCTTGATGCCAGGTATTTCGACCCGGCCCGCGGGCCGCATACGGTTTCGGTGCTTCGCACCCGGGCTACTATACCAACACCGGTTCGGGTGTAAAGTCCTTTAAATCACTTTACAAAGAATCGCCGATACCTTAAATTCCGAAATCTTGCAGTCGATTCCAGCCGCTTCAAAGGCCCGAACGGCCCCTAACCTTCAAACCCGCCGGGCATTGCCGGCCGGTGCCGGTGAATGTTTCCGGTGTGCTTATCCAAATGGATGGCCGGGAAGATGACGCAACGCTACCAATTGGTTCTCGCCACGCGAAACGACGGAAAATTCCGTGAAATCAGTGAGCTGTTGAAACCCTTTCCCATTGACCTCCAGTCGTTGAACGATTTCGGGCCGATTCCGGAAGTCGTCGAAGACGGCACCACCTTCGAAGAAAACGCCTACAAAAAGGCTCATCAAACCGCCCGAATCTTGGGTCTGCCCGCCTTGGCCGACGATTCCGGGCTGGTGGTGGCCGCCTTGGACGGCGCCCCCGGTGTCCATTCGGCCCGCTGGGCCGGAGAAAACGCCACCGACACCGATCGATGCCGAAAGCTTCTGCATGCCATGGAAGGCCAAACCGACCGGCGCGCCGCCTTCGAATGCGTCCTATCCCTGGCCGTGCCCACGGGCCCGGCACTGACTTACGCCGGCCGTTGCGAGGGGGTGCTCGCCACCGCCCCCACCGGGGAAAACGGTTTCGGCTATGATCCTGTCTTTTTTTATCCGCCCCTGG
>JBJKPT010000069.1:0-6544 GCA_046706045.1 Desulfobacterales bacterium | reverse complement strand
ATGTAGCCCAGACCGCGGCTCTGGCGCGTCCACGGCGGCAGGCCCGTCAACATTTCGCCGTCCAGAACCACGCGACCCTCGTGGGCAACCAGGCCCAGAATGGCCTTGATGGTGCTGGTCTTGCCGGCGCCGTTCGGTCCGATCAGCGACACCCACTCGCCCGTCTCCACCCGAAGCTACAAATCTTCCACCGCGACGGCGTCGCCGTAACGCACCGTGAGACCACTGACCTCAAGCATCGGCACTTTCTCCAAGATACGCTTGGATGACCTTGGGATCGCGCTTCACCGCTTCGGGTGCCCCGGCGGCGATCACGGCCCCGGCCTCCATGACCACGGCATGGTCGCAGGCGGCCATGGCCAGGCGCACGTTGTGTTCGATGAGAACGACGGCCGCCTCTTCGCGGGCCGAGCGCACCACGTCGAGCACCAGCCTGGCGTCTTTTAGCGACAGGCCGGCGAGCGGTTCGTCCAGGAGCAGCACCTTGGGTGCCAGCGCGAGTGCCCGTGCCACTTCCAGACGTTTTTTCATGCCCAACGGCAACGCGCCCGCCGACACCGATGCCTGCTCCTGCAGCCCCACCCGTTCGAGAAGGGCTTTCGCCCGCTCTTCGCGCGGGCGGGTGCGGTAGCGCATCAGGGGCAGCAGCCGGCGCAACCGCTCGTGGGCCAGCGGGACCATGACGTTATCCATCACCGACAGCTCGTTGAGCGGCTTGACCACCTGGAAGGTCCGTGCAAGCCCGCGCTGGGCCCGCCGGTGGGCCGGAAGGTGCGTGACGTCATCGCCGTCCAGCAGCACGCATCCGCCGTCGGCATGCAGGGCGCCTGCGATGAGATTGAACAAGGTGGTCTTGCCGGCGCCGTTGGGGCCGAATAGACCCAGCACCTGGCCGTGCTCGGCCGTAAGCGAAACGCCGGCCACGGCGTGCAGTCCGCCAAACGTCTTGATCAGTTCCCGGACCTCGAGAGCGCTCATGCGCGCCTTCCCAACAGGCCCTGCGGCCGGTAGCGCATGATGAGCGCCAGCAGCAGCCCGAACAACACCAGCTGGTAGTTGTGAATAAACGCAAAGGCCTGGGCAAAGCCGCCCAGCACGATCGCCCCGAGGATCGGGCCCCACAAGGTGCCCATGCCGCCGATGGCGACCATGGCCAGCAGCGTCACCGACAGGGGGAATCCGAAATCGTTGGGGTGGATGACCCCCACGTAGGCGGCGTACAGGCCGCCGGCCAGCCCGGCAACCGCCGTGCCCAGGGAAAAAGCGGTGACCTTGAAGCGTTTGACGTTGACGCCGAGCGCCTCGGCGGCATCTTCCGATTCGCGCAGGGCGATCAGTGCAAGCCCCAGATCGGAGGCGCGCACCACCTCGTGCAGCGCCACGGTCAGCGCAAAGAGCACGGCCGCCGTCAGCAAGGTGCCGACGTCGCCGAACGGGCTGTAAATACTGCTCATGCCGAAGGCGCCGCCGAAAAACGGCAAATAGAGAAAAAGGGCCACCACCACGAAATTGATGGCGATGGTGGCGATCGCAAGGAAGTCATCGCGCAGGCGCAGGCTGATCGCTCCCAGCGCCATCCCGGTCACGCCGGCCACGGCACCGGCCGCGATGAGCGCGAGCCAGAAGTCGACGCCGTGAGCGACCAGGAAGGCTTGAACGTACGCCCCGATGCCAAAAAAAGCGGCATGGCCGAGCGTCACCTGTCCGGCCAGCCCGGTGATGAGATTCAAGCTCAGGGCCAGTGTCGCGTAGATGAGCAGCAGGGTGGCAAGCGTCAGGTAGTACACTCTATCTCCCGAACAAGCCCTGGGGGCGGAACAGCAGCACGAGGATCAATGCCAGAAAGGCCACCGCCTGCGGAGGGAAGTAATTGCCGGCAACGGCGGCGGAAACCGACTCCACCACGCCCAGCAGCAACCCGGCGGCCACCGTGCCCCACACGTTTCCGAGCCCGCCAAGCACCACGATCGCAAGGGTCTTGTACGCGGGTTCGTTGCCCATGGTGGGGGCGATCTGGTTGTAATAGACGCCGACCATGACGCCGGCGACCCCGGCCAGGATCGAGGCTAGGGCAAAGGCGAGTGCGGTGTGGCGCGGGATATCGATGCCCATGGCGGCGGCCGTCTCACGGTCCTGGGCGATGGCGCGCCAGGCCAGCCCCAGACGGGTGCGTGCGCTCACCCAATAGACGGCCAGAAGAAGAATGAGCGTCCCGGCCAGCACAAAGATCTGGATGTTGGTGATGCCGACGCCGCCAAGGTTTGCCACGACCGTTTCGTTCATCGCCGGCAGGCTGTGCTGATAAGGACCGAAGACGATGCGCAACAAATCGCCTGCGGCCAAAAACAGGCCGATGGAACCGATCAACGGGATCAGCGGCGGCTTGTCTGCCAGGGGGCGGTAAAACCACACGTCCAGAAGCACCCCCAGCACCATCGCTCCGGTCGCACCGGCCACCAAGGCCAGCGTCAGGCTGTGGCTCAGGTCAAAGGCCAGCCAGCCGCAGTAAGCCCCCACCGCATAGACCCCGGCATGGGCCACGTGCAAGACGCGCAGCAGTCCGTAAACCAGGGCCAGGCCCAGCGCCGTCAGCGCGTAAACGCTGCCGACGACCAGGCCTTCAAGCCCCAGGTATCCGATGACGGACCAATCCATTAAGGCGTGAGCAGCTTGCGGTTGGTGACGGTCATGTAGTGATGGAACGCGCCGTCCCGGATCACCTGCACCGTCGCGGTCTTGATGGGGTCTCCGTTAGCATCCCACGAATAGATGTGGCCGGCCACGGTGTCGACGTTCTTCATGCCGGTGAGCGCCTTGCGAACGGCGTCGCCATCCAGCGAGCCGGCCGTTTTGACCGCCTGGGCCATCACTTCCATCGCTGCGTAGCCGGACGCGCCCACCATGTCCGCCGGTTCCCCGGCATCGGCCTGGCACGCCTTGAGAAATTGCTGGACATCGGCCTGGCTGCTGTCCCGGTCGAGCTGGGTGGTGATGTAGACGCCGTTTGCGGCCGCACCCGCCAGTTCGATGAACTTGGGCGAGTCGTAGCCGTCCTGGCCGATGATGGGGACGCGTATCCCGAGCGAGTGCGCCTGGCGCACCAGGTTGGCCGCATCCGAGTAGTAGCCGCTGGCGTAGATGGCGGCCGGATGGCGGGCCTTCAGGCGCACCAGCATGGACGTGAAGTTCTGGTTACCCAGCGGGTAGGTGTCGCTGAAGACCACCTTGAGATGCTGTTTTTTCAATTCGCTTCGGAAGCCCTGTTCCAGGGCCTGACCGAAGTCGTTCTTGAGGTTGATCATGCCGATACGACGGGCCCCCAGCTTTCGGGCCAGCATGGCGCCGATCCGGCCTTCCACCGGCCCCATCAGGCCCACGCGGAAGACATAGGGGTGGCCGTTGGTGATGTCGGGCGCCACGGCGTAGGCCGCCATCATCGGCACGTGGTTTTGATTCAGGATGGGCGCGGCGGCCAGCGTGGCCCCGCTGTAGGAGGCGCCGATGACGAAGCTCGCATGATCCTGTTCCACCAGGCGACGGACGAAGCCGACGGCCTGCTTGGGGTCTGCCTGATCATCGTAGATCTTGAGTTCGATTTGTTTGCCCAAAAGGCCGCCGGTCTCGTTGATGGCCTTTGCGGCAAGCTGGATGCTGGTGACGGCGCTCTTGCCGTCGGCGGCGGCAAAGCCGCTGAGCGGCGCCAGAACCCCGACCGTGACCGTACCCTGAGCATGGGCTTGCGCGCCCAACAGGGGACTGACAACCAGTGCTAGAACGAGCAGTAATTTCTTCAATGGAGGCCTCCTTTTCTGTCGTAGGGATGTTCCCGAAAAGCGGCTCTTACGAACCGCTTTTTCACAAGAGGGGACATTATTGAAAGTGCCCCTACGGGTCAAGGAAAATTCAGCGGCTGGGATATGGCGATCGCAACCCGCGAACCCCCATGGGAAATTCCAATCCGGTTTATGCCAACGCCGCGGCGCCTTTCAATCCCCGGGCGGCGCGAGACGCATCGAGGCGGCGATACACGAAAAGTTTTGCCCAATCCTCGATGAAGATCCAAGCCAGGCAGTAGATCCAGACCAAACCGATGCATGTCCAGGAGATCGGCGCGATCAGTCCAAAGCCAAACGCCACGAACAACGTCACCAGGAGTTTGGTGCCGATGGCCGACCAAAGCAGCAGCGCCGAAGGATACGGCTTGCTCAGGAACGGTCGTTTCGTGCGCGCCACAAACAAGGTCAGGTGCCCGGCAACGGCCAGCTTCAGGAAAATCAGCGTTTGAATCTGCGGGGTCGACATGTGCAGCCATGATTTGGCCAGCACCAACAGAGCAAAGGTTTCCACCACCCCGATCAAGCCCAACACCGTGGAAACCGAAAGAACCCGCCGCATGTTCCAGCGGACGGGATTGGGATCGACCAGGGTGTTGTCGTAGGCGATGGCCAGGATGGGCACGTCGTTGGCAAAGGCCAGCAGGATGATCATGACCGCGGTGATGGGATAGAAATTGTAGGCAATCATCGCAAGCACCACGAACACCATGATCCGGATGGTTTCGATGATGCGGTAAATCGCGTAACTGTTCATTCGCTCGAAAATCGTCCGCGCCGTTTCCACCGCGCGAACGATCACCGAAAGCCCCGGCTCGGTGAGGACCAGGGCGGCTGCCGCACGCGCCGCATCGGTGGCGCCGCTGACGGCGATGCCGGTGTCGGCCTGCTTCAGCGCAGGCGCGTCGTTCACGCCGTCGCCGGTCATGCCCACGATATGCCCCCGGTCTTGCAACACCTTGACGATCTGAAATTTATGTTGGGGAAAAACCTCGGCGAAACCATCGGCACCCTCCACCGCGGCGGCCGCTTTGGCCGAGAAGACGGTGTTCTCCGACACGCCTTCGAAAAACGTGTCGGCGGTCTGGGTGTTGGTTCCCAAACCCAGCCGGCCCGAAATTTCCCTGGCGATGGCGGTATTGTCGCCGGTCACCATCTTGACATGGATGCCGTGCTCGTTTGCATCTTGAATCGTCTCGACGCAATCTTCCCGGGGCGGGTCGAACAAGGGCAGCAGCCCCATGAATTCCCAGCAGTCCGCGCCGTTGTAACGGGCGACACCGAGTGTGCGGTAACCTTGGGCGGCAAATTCGTTCACCTTGGCGTTGATGGCCTGGGCAAATTTCTTCTCAGGCGCGCATAAATCGAGGACCACCTGCGGCGCTCCCTTGGTGACCCGAAAAACCAGACCGTCGGGCCCTTCCACATGGGCCTCGGTGCGTTTGCGTATCGGATCGAACGGGATGAATTTGGTCTGTCGGCAACTGGCCAATACGGACGAATCCTCCAGGGCGTCGAGCACTGCCATGTCAATCGCATCCCGGTTCTCGGCCTTCGA
The DNA here is from genome assembly GCA_046706045.1 of Desulfobacterales bacterium. GTDB lineage: Bacteria > Desulfobacterota > Desulfobacteria > Desulfobacterales > JBDRRP01 > JBJKPT01. The sequence continues at coordinate 1,153 of JBJKPT010000069.1, read as the reverse complement.
GGCGAGCGCGCCGACGAGAATCAATTCCTGCTCGTCCTTCGCACCGAACAACGCCGGGTCGCCCAAGGTCAATTTGTTTTGGGTGAGGGTGCCGGTTTTATCCGAACACAAAATGTCCATGCCGGCCATTTCCTCGATCGCGACCAGGCGGGTCAAAATGGCCTTCATCCGCGCAAGGGTCATGGTGCCGACCGCCATGGTAACCGATAACACCGCCGGCATGGCCACGGGAATGGCGGCCACGACCAGAATCAACGCGAACTGGATCAGCGTCAGCACCCCCGCCCCGCGATACATCATCGTGGCGAGCAGCACGACCGCCAGCCCCAGGCTGATGTAAATGAGGTAATTGCCGATCGCCATCACCGCCTTTTGGAAATGGGAGACCGACTTGGCGGAGGAGACGAGCTTGGCCGTCTTGCCGAAGAAGGTGTTCACGCCGGTTGCCGTCACCAGCGCGACCATCTCGCCCTGCTTGGCCACGGAACTGGAAAAGACCGTGTCCCCGGCTTTTTTGTCCACGGGCAGGGATTCACCGGTCAATGCCGACTGGTCCACGCTCAGATAATCGCCTTCAATCAGCTGGGCATCCGCCGGGATGATGTCCCCCAACCGCAACCGCACAAGATCTCCCGGCACCAGGTTCACCGAATCCACTTCGCACCATTGCCCATCGCGTTTGGCCCGGGCCTTGAGCGCCAATTGCTTCTTGAGCGCGGCCACGGCGCTGGCCGCCTGATGCTCCTGGCAAAAACCCACGACGGCGTTAAAGACCAGCAGGGTCAGAATGATGGTAAAGTCGGCCCAGTGGGCCAAGATAGCGGAAAGCCCCGCGGCCACTTCAATCATCCACGGAATCGGCCCCCAGTAAAAGGCCAGGAATTTGAGCAGCGGATTCTCCCGTTTTTCTTCCAGGGCGTTGGGGCCGTATTGGACCAAACGCCGGGTCGCTTCGGCGCTGGTCAGCCCTTCCGGGCCGCAGGCCAGCTTAGAGAAAAGCGACTCCAGGTCGAATGTCACAGGTTCTTCCTGTGGTGAGTCTTCTCGTGGTAATGTTCCATGCATAATACCGCGCTCCTTCGAAGTAATGGTAAATATCCGTACGCACGCGAACTGCCATGAACGCAATTCGACGCCGGCAACCTGCGTGATC
>JBJKPT010000068.1:0-5231 GCA_046706045.1 Desulfobacterales bacterium | reverse complement strand
CATCCCCCACGTGGAAATTCTCAAATACGCGCGGGAAAAGAACGGCGAGCTCATCATCATGGCCCATCATGCCCGGGAGACCGGCATCGAGGGGGCCGATCTCGGCAGCACCGTGGAGCAGGTGGTGATGCGCTCCCAGTGCCCGGTGGCCAGTGTGAATCATCCGGATTTTGTGAGCGGACAGGACTGATGGGAGAAAAGATCATTCTCATCGTCGATGACCGGATCGACACACGTCCGTTTCTCTCCGCCATGGCGGGAGAACGGCGGGTATGCCCGCGTCCTGGCCAAAAACACTGTGGAAGGGATCGCTTGCGGTCGGGTCGGCAGGCCCGATCCCGCCATCCTTGACATCCGGATTCCAAAAGAAGACGGCGTAAAGATGGACGGCCTTCTCAATCTCGGAACTCGCGTGATGGCCCGATTCACGTTTTATTCACGTTAAAAAAGGCGATTGTCATCATGTTGCAGACTGCGGACATCGATTGGAACCCCGGCATCCGAGACATTGCCGACCTGGGCGCCTGGGGCGACCGGCTCGGCCGCGTGCAAGACCCGTGTGCGGCCCCGGACGGGGAGCGCGCCGCGGCCATCGTTCGAACCGCCGAGGGCACGTGCGGCATCTGCGTCAATGGAACCCTCTGGGAGCACACCTTCGACAATGCCTGGCACCTGCGGTTTACACCGGCGGGCCGACTGGCCGTGATCGGTTCGGAAGACTCCGAATGGACGATCTGTGTCGAGGATGAGCCCTGGACCCACCGGTTTGATTTTCTCTGGAATGTGCACACCGCGCGTCCGGGCGACCGGATCATCGCCGCCACCCAGGCCGGGGGTGAGTACGCCGTCATTTCAGACGATACGCCGTGGCCGGCGCAGTACCCGTTCCTGACGGATCTTTCCGTGAGTGCCGATGCGGCCCATGCCGCCGCCGTGGTCCAAGTCGTCCCCTTCAAGGAGGCCGATATCTTCACCTTTCAGAAGGGTTGTTACGCATTGGCAAAAGATGCCGAAATCGTCGGCCCGGCCTTCGTCAACGTCTGGACCCCGCGGCTTTCCGAAGACGGCGCCCGTGTGGCGGCCACGGTGCGAACGAGCCTCCAGCACTATGGCATCATGGTGGACGGCATCGTGTGGCCGGAGACCTTTTCCTGTGCCTGGGCACCCGCCTTTCACCCACGCAGCGGGTCGGTCACCGCGCCGGTCAAGATTCCGGGTGGTTGGACCATCGCCGGGGATGGCAAACCCCTCTGGTCACGCCGATTTCCCATGATCCTGGGTCACGCCCACAGTCCGGACGGAAACCGGATCGCCGCGATCGTGACCACGGCCTATGGTTGCTGGCGCGTGGCCGTCGACGACAGGCCCTGGTCATCGAAGGTTTCCGAGATGCTGGGGGACTTGCGTTTTTCCCCGGACGGCCGGCATCTCTCCTGCACGGCAAAAGACCGGGGCCATTACACCGTGATTCTGGACGATCGGCCCTGGCCCGGAGACTGGGACATGATCTGGGCTCCGGTGTACGGCCCGCAGGGGGATCACGTGGCGACCCGAGCCAAGGCCCAGGGCCGAATGGTCCTTTTGGTGGACGGCCACCCCGACAAAACGCCCTGGGAAAAGCTCTGGGAGCCGGTCTTTTCCCCGGACGGCGAACGGCTGCTGGTGCGCGGGATCCACGACGGGTGCGTTCGGCGCCAGGTCATCCGTGTTTCGGAGGTTTTGGATAGATAGTGTCCATCCCCAAATGGCCCTTTTACGCGATTTCTGCGTTGGCCGACCGATTGGCATCCTCGAAATAGCCAAAGCTATTCCTCCGGTTCCAATCATCCGGCCGCCTTGACCTCACGCAAAATGGCCGATCCTGGGATGAACACGAGATCGCGTCCGCCCGCGGAGCGGCACGTGTTGCACGTTCAAATCGTCCGCCCAACGTGTAAGTCGCTCAAAAGAGCCATCCGCGGATGAACACAGGATTATTATTTAATTCATGGACACCCTCTACGCAGCGGTCACCGGCCCCCTGGCCTGGGTCGCGTTTACGGTCTGTTTCGGCGGCATCCTCTGCCGGCTGGTCTACCTCGGAGTCCTGGCGGCCCGAAGGGATCCGATGGTCTATGCCCATTTCCATCCCGGTTATGCCGCACGTTCCCTCGTCCACTGGCTGACACCTTTCGGCACCACGAACATGCGCCGCCATCCGTGGGTGACCATTGTCACCTTTGCCTTTCACATCTCGGCGTTGGTGGTGCCGATCTTTCTCTTGGCCCACATCGTTCTCGTTCAGAACGCCTGGAACATTTCCTGGTGGTTTTTGCCCGATTCGGTCGCGGATGTCCTGTCCGTGGTGGTTGTCGGCGGCTGCGTGTTTTTCGCCGTGCGCCGGATGACCCGGCCCGAGGTCCGGGATCTCACCACGGTATGGGACTACCTCGTGCTCCTGGCCGTGGCGGCCCCTTTTGTCACGGGATTCTGGACCCAGCACCAGTGGCCCGGGTTCATCACCATGAACATCGTTCACATGATTAGCGGTGAACTGCTCCTGGTCTTGATTCCCTTCACACGGTTGGCCCACATGATTTTTTTCGTCTTCATGCGCGGCTATCTGGGAGCCGAGTTCGGCGCCGTGCGTCATGCCAGGGATTGGTAAGGGAAGGGATTCGTACCGGTTTTTGTGCCTCGACGTTTTTAAATTTTGAATTTTTTCATAACCCCCGGCTTCGAACCTGAAAGGACCATCCCCAATGGTTGAATCGACCGTATCCGACCGCGCCCCGATCCGAGACGAAGGATTGCTCCAGGGCAGCGCGAACCTTACCGAGGAGCGCATCGCTCAGGCCGTCAAGGATGTCTGTGCCCGGGAAAACGGCGCCCGCCTGCGGGCCTACGTGAATACTTGCGTTCACTGCGGGCTGTGCGGCGAAGCCTGTCACACCTTTTTGTCCCATGACAACGATCCGCACTATTCCCCGGCCGGCAAGGTCAAGCGGACCTTGACGAAACTGCTCAACCGACGGCACCGGGTGAAGCCGGATGAAATGATCGAAGTGGCCCGGATCGCTTACACCGAGTGCAACCTCTGCCGGCGCTGCGCCATGTACTGCCCCGTGGGTATCGACATCGCCTATCTCATCTCGGTGGTGCGCCGGATCTGCCATCGTCTCGGGGTCACCCCCGCCTACATCCAGGATACGGCCAACAGCCATTCGGTGACCGGAAACCAGATGTGGGTCCGGGACGACGAATGGATCGATACCCTTTTCTGGCAGGAAGAAGAAGCCCGGGACGAGATCGCCAATCTCCGGATTCCCCTGGAAAAAGATGGGGCCGAGATCATGTATTCGGTGATCGGGCCGGAACCGAAGTACCGGGCCCAGCTCATCTACCAGGCGGCGGTGATTTTGACCGCCGCCGGCGCCGATTGGACCATGCCCGCCTTGCCCGGATGGGACAACAGCGACATGGCCATGTACACCGGTGACAACGAAATCATGGGCCGCATCAAGCGGATGCACTTTGAGATGGCCCAGCGGCTTCACGTCCAGCGGATCGTCATGGGCGAGTGCGGGCATGCGTTCCGATCGGTCTACGATGTTGGAAACCGGTGGCTCGGCTGGAAAATGCCGCCGATTCCGGTGGTTCATGCCGTCGACTATTACGACGAGATCATTTCCCAGGGGAAGATCACCATCGGAAAGAAATTTGCAAAGACCGTCACCCTGCACGACCCGTGCAACATCTCACGGGGCCGCGGGCTTCATGAAAAAGCACGAAACGTGATCCGGGCCACCTGTGAAAATTTTGTGGAGATGACCCCGAACCGAGAGCTCAACTACTGCTGCGGCGCCGGCGGCGGCGTCATCAACTGCGGGCCGCCCCACAAGCGCACCCGTATCGAGGGCAACCGCGTCAAGGCCGAACAGCTCTCTGCCGCCAAGGACCGGGGCGCCGAGGTGGTGATCGCCCCCTGCCACAACTGCCACGGGGGCCTGGAAGACATCATCCATCACTACGGATTGGGCATGGAACTCAAGTTCCTGGGCGATATCATCTATGAAACCATGGAAAAACCCGAACCTGGCGATGACTGATGCCGGGCGATAAGGAGAACGTGATGAAGTCCTTCGGTCACTGGGCGATCGGCCCCTTCGCCGTGGTCTTGCTGGTTCTGGTGGCGGCCTTTCCGGGCCGGGCCCAGGACCAGATGACCGCTGTTACGGATCCGGCCTTCACGCATCGGGTTGAGCCCCCGGCCATCTTTGACCATGACGCCCACAACGACAACGCCGCCATCGGCGATTGCAGCGTTTGCCACCACGTTTACAAAAACGGCAAACTGGTGGCCGGTGAGAGTTCCGAAGACGAGAAATGTTCCCAGTGCCACAATCCCAAGGGCATGGCCGCCGCCATCCCGTTGCGCCGCGCGTTTCATCTGCGCTGCCTGAGCTGCCATATCCAAGAGAATACCGGACCCGTGGCTTGCGGCGCGTGCCATCCCAAAAAGGCAGGAGGCAGGTGAGGCCGTGGAAAAAATCATGATCGTCGATGGCCGGTTCGGCATCCGCGCCGGTTGACGGCGGGGGCCATCGGCCGTATCGTCTCGGAGAAACCCATGGGCCCGGTTGGCATTCGGGCCGGGAAGGACCGGTGATGATACGCAAAGAATCGAGTCGACGTATCACGCGAAGCTGGAGGTTTTCCATCCTGGCCGCCGCGGTGGCGGCCACCCCCATCAAGTCCGCCGTTGCCGACGGGAACGATGTCCTGACCGGCCGCATCCACGACATTCGTTGATCCGATGCTGCGGTCCCGGGTTTTTTCGATCTTCGACGCAGACGCCGCCGGGTCTGCGGTCGAAGATTCCCCGCGGCCTGGTCTCAGACCAAAATCACCAGATGCCGTTCGGACTCAGGAGCAAGCGCGACGGATGAAACCGCGTACCGTTGAATTTTCAAAAGACGCCGCCAACGTTTTTTTCCATATCCTGACCCAATGCAACCTGGCCTGCCGGCATTGCTACATCAATCCGGACCAGCACGGCCGCAGCATGTTGCCCATCGCGACGATCCGCAAATGGCTCCCCGTGTTGGCCGACCGGCGACCGGCGGCCAACGTCGTCTTTCTCGGCGGGGAGCCGACCCTGCATCCGGACGTCGCCGAAGCCGTGATCGAGGCCCGGCGGCTGGGCTATGCCTCGATTACCATCGATACGAACGGCTATCTTTTTCATGACA
>JBJKPT010000067.1:0-8061 GCA_046706045.1 Desulfobacterales bacterium | reverse complement strand
TCCAGGACCTGGCCCTGCTTCAGATCGCCCATCAGACTGGATTTCCAGGAGAAATCCACCTGTCGACACTTGCCAACGCAAGCTTTCCCAGCGCCATGAATCTTCTTGGAACGTTTCCCGCTATCCGACGGGTGGTGCTCCCCCGGGACCTCTCCATCGATGAAATCAAGGGGATCGCCGACCGATGCCCGGACGGGCTCGACTTGGAAGTATTCGTTCACGGTGCCCTTTGCTACGCGGTATCGGGCCGGTGCTACTGGAGTTCGTACCTCGGCGGAAAAAGCGGACTGCGGGGCCGGTGCGTTCAGCCGTGCCGGAGACGATACCGCCAAAACGATGCCCACGAGCGCTTTTTTTCGTGCATGGACCTGAGCATCGATGTGCTGGTCAAGGTGTTGAAAACGATTCCCCGGATCCACGCCTGGAAGATCGAAGGGCGGAAAAAGGGACCCCATTACGTCTACTACACGGTGATGGCCTATCGCATGCTCCGCGATGAAGGCCATGATCCAAAAATCAAACGGGCGGCCCTTGAGCTTCTGCAGATGGATCTCGGCCGGCCGGCGACCCATTACGCGTTCCTGTCCCAACGGCCCCAAAGCCCCGTTGCCGGGGATCGGCAGACCGGCTCCGGGCTCTATCTGGGCAGTGTGAAGGGGACTTCGGCAAATCCGTTTCTGAGCCCCCAAATCTCGCTTCTGGCAAACGACATCCTCCGGGTCGGCTACGAAGACGATGCCTCCCATGCCGTGGTCCGGATCAAAAAATCCGTCCCGAAAAACGGACGGTTTTATCTGCGCACGGACAGGGCCGCGCCTGCCAAAGGAACCCCGGTCTTTTTGATCGACCGACGGGAGGACACGATTCGGAAGGCCATCGACGAGCGGGAACGCCGGTTCGACGCCATGGCCCCGGCGCCGAAGACGACCGGGGCCAAAACCCTCCCAAGCCCCGGGCCCCGGCGCCCGGCACCGGGCAAACCGAGGGAGTTGATCGTGTATCGCCACATTTCGGGGCGCGGCCCCGGCGGCGGCTTTGGGTTGTGGTTGACTCCGGAAAACGTAAAAGCGCACGGCAGGCAGGAAAGGCCACGGATCTGGTGGTGGCTTCCGCCGGTGATTTGGCCTTCCGACGAAGAAACCGTCACGGCACTTTTGGGCGAGCTGACACAGCGGCCGCAAACGCCCTTCGTGCTCAACGCGCCGTGGCAGACCGCGCTTTTCGATGGCGCGGGTGCTCCGGCCCTCTGGGCGGGACCGTTTTGCAACCTCACCAACCCCCTGGCCATCGACGCATTGCGCGATTTCGGATTTGGCGGCGCCATCGTCAGTCCGGAGCTCGGCGCCGAGGCACTGCAAGATCTTCCGTCCACCTGCGCCCTGCCCCTAGGGCTGGTCTGCTACGGAAATTGGCCCTTGTGCATTTCCCGGGCTATGGAGCAACGGGTGATCCCCGATGAACCCTTCGCGAGCCCCCATGGCGAACGGGCCTGGCAACATCGCCATGGACCCGACAACTGGCTTTTTCCCAACTGGCCCCTGGACCTACGGGACAAACGATCCGAACTGGAGCGCGCCGGCTACCGGTTGTTCGTCACCCTTTCCGAACCCGTTCCCCCGTCGGTTGCCATGATCGATCGCAAGTCCCACTGGAACTGGGACGGGGACTTGTTGTGACCGCTAACGCGGCGTCATTGGTCATTCGTCATTTGCGAACACCAAGGACCAGGGACAAACGACGAATGGCAACGGTTACGTCTTTCCTTCCGTCTTCATCTTGAGCTGTTTTTCCAGGTCGGCGAAAAGGCTTTTCTTTTTTTCTTCCTGTTCGGCCTGGATCGACGCCACCTTCCGGGTCAGCCCCTGGCGGCTGGCCTTGAATTTTTCGATATCGTCCTGGATGGCGGCCGGCGCGGCTTCCGTCCGAAGCGATTCGATCAGGAGGTGATCGGCAATATCGACCTTCGTTCCAAACGCGCCCGGAACGATGCGGATGATGCCCTTTTCGGAAAGCTTGTTGCAGATCCGGTTTCCCTGCTCGATGGATAAATCCAGCATCCGGCAGAGGTTTTCCACATCGGGCGGGGTGCCCGTGCGATGTTCGAGGATGCGGATGGCGGCAAGAATCAGATGGCCTTCTTCGTATAGCGATGGCGGTTTCATGTCGGCGTCGACCCCCCGCGACCCAAACGGTCGTTTTCGAGCGGATCCAATCCACCCCGGGCCCATTCACGGGTGTTTGATGTTGCCTGCGGTCAAGGGCGAACGGACGATTTGAATCCCGGAAACAGCACTCCCGACCGGAAGTGCAAATCGAAACGCCCAACGCAGAAATCGCCTGAAGAGGTCTTTCGTGAACGGGCACTTGCAAGCATCGGGCTCAATGCTTGACAGGTGAATTCAACCCCAGTAACATCGGGCGTCAAAACGGATGACCGTTTTGCCCGCCCATTACCGAAATACATGCGGACCATCGAGGAATGATCCATTTTGCGGCGCTCATTCTATCAGTGAAATGGCCGGCGTCAACCGGTTTTCAATACCCAAAATCCGTCCAGGAGAACGAGCATGACCGAAATCGTTGATGTGAAAGCACGCGAAATACTGGATTCCCGGGGTAACCCCACGGTCGAGGCCGAAGTGTCCCTGGCCTGCGGCGCCAGAGGCCGAGCGGCCGTTCCTTCCGGAGCGTCGACCGGCAAGCGCGAGGCCCTTGAACTGCGCGACAAACGGGCCAAACGATACGGCGGCAAGGGGGTGAAAACGGCGGTGAAGAATATCAACACCGCCATCGCCGACGCCGTCCGCGGCATGGATGCCATCGACCAGGTCTCCCTGGACCGGGCCATGATCGAGCTGGACGGCTCACCGAACAAGTCAAAACTCGGTGCCAATGCCATTCTCGGGGTCTCCATGGCCGCCTGCCGCGCAGCGGCCGACGCCTTCGGGCTCCCGCTGTTTCGCTATATCGGCGGGATCAATGCCCGATGCCTGCCCATGCCGATGATGAATATTATCAACGGCGGAGCCCATGCGGCGAACAACCTCGACATTCAGGAATTCATGATCGTTCCGGTGGGGGCAAAATCCATCGCCGAAGCCGTCCAGATGGGCGCGGAAACGTTCCATTGCCTGAAAAAAATCCTGAGTGACGAGGGCCTGAGCACGTCCGTCGGGGATGAAGGCGGGTTCGCCCCGAACCTCAAATCCAACGAAGACGCGCTCAAATAAATCCTTCGCGCCATCGAAGCCGCCGGCTACGAGCCGGGGAAACAGATCGGTCTGGCCCTGGATGCGGCAGCCAGCGAATTTTTCGAAAACCGGAAATACAACCTGAAATCCGAAGAGCGCATTCTGGACGCCGACGAATTGATCGCCTACTATGCCCGACTGGTCGACACCTATCCGATTCTTTCCATCGAAGACGGTCTTGCGGAGCAGGACTGGGACGGCTGGAAAAAAATGACGGATCAAATGGAAACCGCAATCCAGATTGTGGGCGATGACATCTTCGTGACCAATCCCGAAATTTTTGGCAAGGGGATCGAGGCGGGAATCGCCAATTCGATCTTGATCAAATTGAACCAGATTGGTACGGTGACCGAGACGCTGGACACCATCGAAATGGCCAAACAGGCCGGCTATTCAACGGTCATCTCCCATCGATCCGGGGAGACCGAGGACGCGTTCATCGCGGACCTCGTCGTCGGCGTCAACGGGGGTCAGATCAAGACCGGATCCCTTTCCCGAAGTGAACGGATCGCCAAATACAACCAGCTGATTCGCATTGAAGACGAACTGGGCGCCGCCTCGACCTTTGCCGAGGAAGTGTTATAGGCATGTACGGCGACGACCCGAACAAGACAACGGTCCGATGACCATGCCGATTCGACAAGAGGCCAGAACAACCCGACGCCAGGGGGGTTCTGGCCCCTTAATTTTCGAAACCCGGTGATCTGTCGCCGGGTTTTTCAATTCATGGTGGTTAGGATGGCGACAAAACCGTTTTCACGGATCAAGGGCGCGGCCCTCGCGATAGGAATGGTTCTCGCGTTTGCGACAACCGGCGCGGCGTACATCCCGCCGACACCGTTTTTACTCCAGAAAATGATCGACGCCCTCGGCCAGGCCCGGGCGATCCAGGTCGAGCAGCACGTCCGGTTTTTTACCGCTGCCGCCAAATCGCTTCCGAACGGGATCCCGGAAACCCTGGTGTACCGATTCCCGGATGCGTTTCAGGAGTACATGCATACGCCCCAGGCCGACCGGGTGCGGATCTTTAACGATGGGGATGGGGTGGTGATCCAGGGTGGCACCGCGTATCCCGGAGAAGGCTCCCGCTACGATCGCTACTCCGATATTCTTCTGTTCCGGTCCGTCGTGCCGTTGACCGACGCCCTCACACGCATGGGAATCGATGTGTCCCTTACCGCCCTCGGCCGTTTTTTCGACCATCACGTCGTGATCATCGGCGCCTTGAACGAGAAGGAGGACCGGCCCCAGCTTTGGATCGACAAATCGTCGAATTTGCCGTTGCGGCTTATCCTGACCGATGCGCGCCAGCCCGATCAACCGTTTGAGATTCAATTCCGGAACTGGCAGTCCTACGGAAACACGCAATATCCGGATCGCATCGACTTCTACGACGAGGACGTCATCAGTCGCGAGATCGTTGTCGACAAGGTGTCGATCCTTTCCACCGTGGACGCATCGCTCTTCGACATCCAGGCGGCCGAGGCCCGATATGTCACCGCACCGACCAATGCCGCGGCATCCACGGCAACCCAGGATCTCGAAGAGGTGGATCGAAGCATCGAGCAGTTCCGTCAACAGTTCGGACCGGTGCCGGCACCGAAAAAACCGTGATGGGGTGGTGAAATCGTCCGACTCTCTTTTTGACACGGATTTCAAGGATTACACGGGTATTCTGACCTGAATAGTCATTCCAGATAAGATGAGGTAACGCATGGCGAGCAATACCAAATTCATTTTCGTCACGGGCGGCGTGTTGTCATCGCTGGGCAAGGGGCTCGCGTCGGCATCCATCGGCGCCTTGCTGGAAAGCCGGGGGCTGACCGTCACCCTGCAAAAACTCGATCCCTATATCAATGTGGATCCCGGAACGATGAATCCCTTTCAACACGGGGAGGTCTTTGTCACGGACGACGGCGCCGAAACCGATCTCGACCTTGGCCATTACGAACGTTTCACCCATGCCCGGCTCGGAAAAAACAACAATTTCACCACCGGTAAAATTTACCATTCGGTGATCACCAAGGAACGCCGCGGCGATTACCTCGGCGGTACGGTCCAGGTGATTCCGCACATCACCGACGAGATCAAGGCCTGCATCCAGCTGGCGGCAAAAAACGTGGACGTGGAGATTATCGAAATCGGCGGCACCATCGGCGACATCGAAAGCCTCCCATTTCTCGAAGCCATCCGGCAGTTTCGGGCCGATGTGGGCAAAGAGCACGTCCTTTACATCCACCTCACCCTGGTGCCCTACATCGAAACCGCCGGCGAGGTGAAGACCAAACCGACCCAGCACAGCGTCAAAGAGCTTCGCAGCATCGGCATCCAACCGGACATCCTGCTTTGCCGCACCGACCGGTACCTTTCCGCGGCCATCAAATCCAAGATCGCCCTATTTTGCAACGTGAGCCAGGATGCGGTCATCACGGCCAAGGATGTGGACTGCATCTACGAGGTCCCCCTGATATTCCACAAGGAAGGCCTTGACGAAAAAATCATCGAACTGCTTCACATCTGGACCCGCGCCCCGCAATTGAGTGCCTGGGAAGAAGTGGTCGAACGCTTCAAGTCGCCGTCCAAAACCGTTAAAATCGGTATCGTCGGAAAATACGTCGATCTCACCGAATCCTATAAAAGCCTGAACGAGGCCCTCTACCACGGCGGCATGATCAACGACTGCCGGGTCGAACTCGAATTCATCGACAGCGAAACCATCGATTCCAACAGCTGCGAACACCGCCTTTGCGAAGTGGACGGCATCCTGGTGCCGGGCGGTTTCGGCGCACGCGGGGTGGAAGGAAAAATCTGCGCGGCGCGGTTTGCCCGGGAAAATCGCATCCCCTACTTCGGCATCTGCCTCGGCATGCAGATCGCCGTGATCGAATTCGCGCGAAATGTCGCCCGAATCGCCGATGCCAACAGTTCGGAATTCGACGTCACCACCCCGCATCCGGTCATTTACCTTATGACCGAATGGTACGACGGCAAGACCGGCTCCGTGGAACGCCGCAACGAATCTTCCGACAAGGGGGCGACCATGCGACTGGGGGCCTATCCGTGCCGGCTGCGGGAAAATACCCTTGCCATGGCCGCCTACGCGGAACGCGACATTTCCGAGCGGCACCGGCACCGGTATGAATTCAACAACGCCTACCGGGAGCAATTGGAAGCCGCGGGGATGGTCGTCTGCGGGACATCCCCGGAGGGCGATCTCGTGGAGATGATCGAGCTTCCGGATCATCCCTGGTTTCTCGGGTGCCAGTTCCATCCGGAATTCAAATCCCGGCCCATGAAGCCGCACCCGCTGTTCCGGGATTTCATCGCGGCCGCGCTGAAGCGCAAGGACGGGATGAAGGAGTAAGGATTAAGGACCAATGGCGCCGCGCCAGCGGTCAAACTTGGGAAGAAGGCTTGCCGCGAGCTGCGCGGTCCGTTTGGCGTAAAGCCGCGGCAACGTTTCGCCGGATGCTTCGGGAAAGACTTGGCGAAGAATCTCCGGCCGCGGGTAAAGGGATTCCACCAAAAGGCGTACGGCTTGGCCCGGATCCTTCAATCCGGTGATGAACAGCAGGGAAAAAAGGATCGGCAGGGCCGGCCGGTGCCGGCGGCGACGAAAACAGAAGCGCTCGATTGCGTTCAATCCCTGGGAATCGATAAAGGCATGGGCCGCTTTCGGCCAGCGTAAATCCGCAAACAGCGTCCGGATCAAAAAAAGCACACCGGCAAGTTGATGAGCAATCCCGAAATCTTGAGCCCGTGCGACAAGCGCCTCCCACCCAGGGTCCGAAAATTTCGATAGCAGCCGCTTGATGTCCACCAGCCAGATCAGTCGATCCGCGTTGTGCTTGAGCACATGCATGGATAGATAGAGGATCTGATCGCTTGCCGCGAGGCGCCGGGCCCCTGCCCCGCCCACGGAGCAGGCTTCCGAATCGGAAAAGATCCGCTCCTGGGGCATGGCGATTAACCCCTTTCGGGCCGCGATCCGCTCCCCCCAGAAAAGGTCCGTATGCACATCGAGGTGCACCGCCCCTTGGACGAACGTCATGGGATAGAGCGGATCGGCTCCAAAGCCGAGGGTATCAAATACCGAGGCGGCTTTCTGGAAATCGCCTTCCCGGATCCATAAATCCAGATCCGACATGGGCCGCATGCCGCAATCGGCATAGGCGGTCCCGATCAGGGAGGCCCCCTGGAGCAGGACTACGGGAATCCGGGCCGCATTCAAGGCCCGGCAGATATCGGCGCACCGATCCAGCAGCACGAGATTGGTCTTCAGGGCAAAGAGGTACCGGCCCCGCACCCGGCGCAAGAGGACGACGGCGGCTGGATCGTCCATCGGTCGATGGTGTTGGGCCAAAACGGCGTAGAGCAGCCCCGAAAGGCCTTCCCGCTGGCACGCCTCGATCAGCGCCCCTCCCCTCACCGGATGATTCAGGAAAAGGTCCACGACCCTGGCAGCGGCGCCGGGAAACCGATCCGCTTCGGAAAGAACGCCCGGCAATCGGGGATCAAGGGACCAGAGGGTCATTCACGGCTCCGGATCAGTGATCGTGGCATGGCTTTCGGGAAGACCACGCCATTATACCGGCTCGATGCATGCGGGCAACCATCAAAATCGCTTGGCCCTCTCCCCGGGAAAGGCATTCGGCGCGGATTTGAAACCCCATCGGGGGTTCCGGGCCGTAACGGCCGGGTCCGGGAAAAGGCGCCGGACACCAGGGCGAGCGGTAATCCTTGGCTCTCGGCTCTTGTTGGGGTATTATTAAAACCATGGTTGTGAACCGAAGGGGAGCGGGGCCGGAAC
>JBJKPT010000066.1:0-5555 GCA_046706045.1 Desulfobacterales bacterium | reverse complement strand
GAGGAGGGCTGTCGATGCATAGGATCGAGATGACAATTTGATATGCCTTATTGATCGTGCGCTGTGTATGGGCGGAGACCTTCACCCTATCGCTTGTTTTCGATAGGGATGTCCATCTCGCTGGCCCGGATCACGCGATCCAGTTTCAAGGTCACGCCACCGCTCCAGGTTTCCCTCGGATCCAGGGCAACCGTGAACGCGAACATATTCTGCATGGCCTGATGGTCCTGCGGGCGAATGGTCATCGGCCCCTTCGGGGTCTCGAACGTCAGGCCCTCGAAGGCCTTGATGAGCGCATCGGTGTCGGTGGAACCGGCCTTTTTGATCGCCGCAACGATGGCCTGCGCTTCGGTGAAGCCAACGCATGTGAAGAAGTCGGGTGGCGTGTGGTACTCCTGAAAGTGCTTCTTTACCAGCCAGTCGTTGACCGGATTATGAGGCAGCTTATAATAGTAATACGCACCGCCCTTCATTCCGACGGCGGGCTTGTACATCGCCAGCGCGGGCAGGATGTTGCCGCCCGTGGTAATATGGATGCCGTAGCGCTGCGGATTCAGCGCACTGATGCCGCCAAACGGATTGGCCGTGCCGGCCCAGACGATAAAGATGTACTTGTTATTGCAGCCCGTCGCATCCCGAAGCGCATTGATCACCTTCTCTCCACCGGCCGTGAAGTCGGTGGTGTTGAAAGGCAGGAACTCTTCGTCGACCACCCGCCCCCCGACATGGGTCAGTGCGGTCTTGAACGACGACGCGCCGTCGTGCCCGAAGGCATAATCCTGCGCGATGGTGGCGGCGCAAACGCCCTTGCCGCCCATCGCGAGCGCGATGGAATAGGCATCCTGGGAGGAGTTCCGCTCCAGGCGCACCACGTAGCGATTCCAGTGGCTGCCGGTAATCGAATCGGCGACGCCCTCCGGCATGATGATTTTTCTATATTGCTTGGCCAACGGTAAAACGGCCAAGTCCAAACCCGAAGCGATCGGGCCGACCACCATGGTGACGTTGTCGTCACCGTATGCTTGCTGAACGAGTGCACGGGTGCGGCCGGCGTTCAGCTGTGTATCCATCTGCAGAATGTCGATTTTACGTCCAAGCACCAGGTCGGTGCCGCCGGTGGCGTATGAAAAGCCCAATTCCAGACCTCGCTCCAACTGCTGCCCATACGCGGCCAGAACGCCGGTCTTGCCGTAAATGTGAGCGATTTTAATGTCTTTCGCGGAGGCGGTACCCACCGTAAGAATGGATGCGATAACAACCGCTGCTTGCAAAACACGTTTCATCCGGGTCCCCCTTTCGATAGAGTTTATAACGGATGTTGATTTATCCCGATCTCTGGGGCAGAGCGCACTGCGTGATGGAGGTAACGGCAGAAGAATGTTATCGCTCGTTCAAGCGATCGATCCTTTTTCAGATTGGCATTTCTCTTCAGCATGATCTATGCCAATATTTGAAAAAAATCGAATATGTTGCAAAATGAGGTGGATCGGCGGCAACCAGCCCAAATCGGCCGCCATGTTGCCATGGTACCGAGTAACACCGACCAAAGAGGAAAGCAAGGAACTTGAAGCCCTGACGCGAAAAGGAAAAGCCCAAGGCAGAAGATTTCTTTTTGCTCGGGCGTTTTTGCTCTTTGTCGCCGATCCTGCCGGTGCCGCCTGGAGCGTCTCTGGTGCCGCGGCCGCTTTGAGGGTGTGGTCAAAGCCGCAATGGACACCCAGTCAAAAGCCATCTCCAAAAAGTCCTTTCCCCCGATATCGGGCCGAGTCCCCGCCTCACGTCCTCGGCAACGTTGAGCATGCCCGGGGTTGATGCTCGGTCCGGCCCCGCCCCCCAACACCCTGATTGTGTGTCGATTTGACCGAGGCCGTCAAACCCCGGCGGACCGGCTTGACCGGAGGCGATAAAATATGTATCAAAAAAAATACATATCGCCTTTTTGCGACACTGTTCCGCTGGAAATGTTTTGTCTGGCATTTTTCATAAAAAATGGTGGCATCCCGGATTCGCATTCGAAAATAGAAATCCGAATCTGAAACGATGCATGCCGTGAGATGCGGACATGTTTTTCCGTTCGGTGGGAGCGCGTGAAACGAGCGGGATGCATTCGTTGGTCAGCGTTTGATTGGGGTTTGACGGCATGTGTACCAGAACGGCTACATGCGTCTTTGCCGCGATACTCTTTTCCCATTGAGGTTGCCCATGAAGAAACCGGGAGAAACCGACTCCATCGATGAGCTGCGGCGGCAGCTGGACATGTACGAGCGCATTTTCGAAAGCATTTACAACGGCGCCATGGTGACCGACGCCGATGGCATCATCACCCATTTCAACAAGCCCTACGGAGAATTCCTGGGGCTCGATCCTGCGCAGCAAATCTGAAAACACTCCACCGAGGCCATTGAAAACAGCCGGATGCACATCGTGGCCAAGACCGGCAAGGCGGAGATCAACCAAAGCCACCGCATCATGGGACAGAGCATGATTGTCCAGCGGATTCCCATCAAAAAGAACGGGAAAACCGTGGCCGTGTTCGGCCAGGTCACGTTCAAAGACGTGCGCGACGTGGGAAAGCTTGCCAAACGCCTGTCGCTGCTCGAATCCAAGGTGAAGCTCTATGAAGAGGAAATCGTCAGTTTGCGCTCGACGCGATACACCTTCGAGAGCATCATCGGTGAGAGTGCGGCCATCGCCACGCTGAAAACCGAGGCCCTCAAGGCCACGGCCAATGCCTTGCCGGTGCTGATCACCGGAGAGTCCGGCACGGGCAAGGAACTTTTCGCCCAGGCCATTCATCACGGCAGCCCGAATCGGATTCAACCTTTTGTGCGGATCAACTGCGCCGCCATTCCAAAAGATTTGCTGGAATCGGAACTCTTCGGTTACGAAAAAGGCGCCTTTACCGGCGCCAACGCGAGCGGCAAACCGGGCAAGATCGAATTGGCGCACCGGGGCACGCTCTTTCTGGACGAGATCGGGGATCTTCCCCTGGACATGCAGCCGAAACTTTTGCGGGTTCTGGAGGAAAAGGAGTTTGAACGCGTGGGCGGCACCAAGCCGGTGCGGTCCGATTTCCGCCTGGTGGCCGCGACCAATCAGAACCTGGAACAAATGATCGCCGCGCGTCGCTTTCGAAGCGATCTGTTTTACCGGATCAACGTAATCCCGCTGCACATCCCCCCGTTGCGGGAGCGCAGCGAAGATATCCTGCCCATTGCGCGGCACCGGCTCAAGCAGATGGCGGCGGAAATGACCTTGCCGGAGATCCGCATCGCCGCCGAGGCCCAGGACACGCTCCTTCGGCACGACTGGCCCGGCAATGTGCGCGAGCTTACCAACGTTCTCGAAAGAACCCTGACCACGTTGGAAGGCGACACCATCCGCCGCACCAGCCTGCCGTTTTACCTTCTCCAGGACCGTAAAAAGCGTTGCGGGCGGAACGCCTTTTCCATCCGGTCCATCCAGGAAAACGCCGAGCAGGACGCCATTCAATTGGCCCTGAAGGAAGCCGGGTACAACAAAGCGCAGGCGGCCCGGCTTTTGGGCATCCACCGGACCCTGCTCTACAAGAAGATGCGAAAATACGGCATGGCGCTGACGCCGTAAGCGATTGTTGCGCCGGGCAATGCGGCATCCCTGGTTCCCCCATGGGGGCTTTCCGCGCCCTATACATTGCGCCCCTGCTTCTCCCAGTAAGGCGCGCGCAGCTCCCGTTTCAGCGTTTTCCCCGCCGTGCTCCGGGGGAAATCGTCCATGATCCGGACACTGGAGACCCGCTGAAACTTGGCCCCCACCCGGGCATTGATCCATTCCTTGAGGGTGGCCTCGTCCGCGGCGTCCGGCCGGGTCAGGGTCACGGCCGCCATCGGTGTTTCGCCCCATTTTTCATCGGGAACCCCGAACACCGCGGCTTCCTTCACATCCGGGTGCTGGACCGCGATTTCTTCGATATCGCGGGGATAGACGTTCACCCCGCCGGAGATGATCATGTCCTTCATGCGGTCCACGAGGTAGAGAAAGCCGTCCTCGTCCACGTATCCCAAATCCCCGGTGTGCATCCACCCGCCGACGATGGCCTGGGCGGTGAGATCCGGCCGGCCGTAGTAGCCGGGGGTCAATAGCGGCCCCTTGCCGCAGATTTCCCCGACCACCCCGGGGCCCGCTTCGTTTCCCGCATCATCCACGATTTTCATTTCAAACAGCGGCAGGGATACACCCACGGACTGGGGTTTTTTGGGATAATCCATCTTGTCAAGGACCGTGATGACCCCCTCGGTCAGGCCGTAGAGCTCGTAAAAGCGGCCGGGCAGCGCGGCGTTGAGCCGTTCTTTGTGCTCCGCGTGAAAGGGGGCTCCGAGCACGAGGACCATTTCAAGCGAATCGAGGGCCTCGGGGTTGAAATTGGGGGCGTTCATCAGGGCCACGACCTGGGCCGGCACCAGCATGACGTGGGTCACCCGCTCGCGCGCCACGGTTTCGATGTAGCGGACCGGGTCGAACTGGGGCATCAGAACATAGGTTCCCCCCTGGAACACCGTGGGCATCAGGTCCACGAAGGCGCCGTTGAAGACAATGGCCCCGGCGTGCATGGTGACGCATTCGGGGCTCATGCGGTAGGCCGCGGCAAAGGAGGTGCCGTAGGCGATGCGGATGCCGTGGGTGTGAACGATTCCCTTAGGCATGCCGGTGGTGCCGCTGCTGTAGACGATGTCGAAAGGGTCATTGCCGGAAACGGCGATGCCCCGGGGCTCCGTATCCGCGGCCGCGGTTTTCAGCGCATGGTAATCCTGGAAACCGGCTTTTGAGGTCCCGTCGACAATGAGGAAACGGTCGGCGGGGATTTTCGGCAATGCCGGCCGCAGGGCGTCCATCTGTTTTGCGAAGGCGGCGGTGGTGACCACGAGTTCCGTGTCGCTGTCGTTTAAAAGGGTCTTTAGCGCCGCCTCCAGCAGCAGCGTGCTCATGGGCACCACAACGGCGCCGATCTTGGCCGAGGCCCAATACATCTCCAGCAACTCCGGGCAGTTTGGCAGGATCGTGGCCACCTTGGCGCCTTTTTGGATACCGAGGTTCAACAGGGCGTTCGCCGTGCGGTTGATCTCCCGATTGAACCCGCGATGGGTCCAGCGCCTGCCTTCGAACACCAGGGCGGTATGGTCGGCCCGGTAACGGGCATGCCTTGCGAAAATGGATCCGAGATTCATTCCATTCTCCTTTGGAAAAGCAAACCAAGGGGTTAAGAACAAAATGGCGCGCCGACGCCACGCCTTCTGCCGGGGCGGTTTTCCGATCTGCAGGAAAAACGCTTTAGCAACAATGGTGCCATCGATCAGGAGGAGGGAGCGGACACCGCGACGTTTCGGTCTCGATTGACGGACAATTGTCGACGATATTCATACTGCCTGATGGTTATCCTGGAGGGACGAGGTATGCAGGTCTCGAAATAGGGAAATAGCCCGGCCGTCCGGTTGCCCGCCTCGGCGGTCAAGGCATTGGAGGAACACGAAGGAAACGGATAAGGCCGATCGCACCGAGGCAATCGTGCAGGCCGGAGG
>JBJKPT010000065.1:0-1676 GCA_046706045.1 Desulfobacterales bacterium | reverse complement strand
TCCCGCGTGGTGCGTCCCGAATGCAACGTGGCGGGGCAGATTTCCACCACCTCGGCATCCGCGGGCGGATTTTTTATAAAATCAAGTACCGCATTGTAGCGCGACGCCCGTTCGCCGAGCGTCCTTCTGAGGTGCGGGTATCTCCAGAAAAGAAGAGGAATGCATTTTGATTCGAAAAAACTTTTTTTGCTGTACCCGGCAACCTGCGATCGGATCACCATGATCCGGCGCGCCCCCCGCCGATAGGCTTCCTCCACAGGAATCGAATCGCCCACACCTCCGTCGATGTACTCCGAACCGTTAATTTTTACACGTTCCCGGTACAAAAGGGGCAGTGCACTCGATCCTTTGAGCGCATCAAAAAGCGTCCGCGGATCGGCGCGAAGATACTCCGTTTTGCCTGTTTGAACATTGGTGACCGCCACGTAGAATTCTTTTTCCGACGCACCCGTTACGTTCAGGGGTTCAACCCGGGCGAGATGGTCCCAAAACCAGTCGAGGTCCATGTAGTGACCGCCGCGCACGTATTTTTTTATGCTGAAGAATTCAGGGTTCAGCATGTAGCGGGTATAGCAGCGATAATTTCGTCCATGCTGCTTTCCAAGATGCGATGAGAGATTGCACGCCCCGGCGGACACGCCCAGGTACGTATCGAACGGGTCGAATCGTTCCTCCAGAAAACAGTCCAGCACCCCGGCGGCGAACACCCCGCGCATGCCGCCGCCTTCAACAACCAGGGCCGACTTGACGCCTCTTCCCATGCCGCGAACGTCCTTGATCGGTTAAAAAGGCGTTGTCGAGTTCAGAAGCTGACGATCTCGAAGCCGGCGTCCATGTATTGCGCCATGCCGGGATGCCCGTTCATGTCATCCAGGAGCGGCAACCCCGTCTGTTCGACGGCCTGCTTCACCCCCAGCTTGGCGGAGCAGGCCTTGCACGCCCCGGCGATCAGGTCCTTTTCCAGGGCTTTGCGGTAAAGGGCAAAGAGGGGGTGGTCCGGTTTGGTCATCTCCGGGATCAGCTTGGTTGCGGATCCTTCCACGACGATTCGCACCTCGTTTCCCTTCCCGTTCAGGTCCAATCCGTTGAGAAGCACATGGATGAAGCACATCGGATCGCCGTTGAAGACAAACATCGCCACCTTTTTCATCTTTTTCCTCCCGAACCCAAATTATTTTCGGGTAAAGCCGACCTCACAGACCGGATGACCCTGGGCGATCGTTTTGCCGAGATGGAACTCGAATTCCTCGAAACGGCTGCAGATTCCCCGATCGCCGGACATCGCGATATCGCAGAGCGTTGATAGCATCCCGCCCTCGATACCGATTTGCTGCCAGGCCGTGACAAGGGGGCAATGGCCGTACTCCACCCGGAACTCATCCTCGTCGATCTTTTTCACCTCGATCTCGAACACCTTCTTGATGTCTTTGGTGAAAAAGGTATTGGCGAAGGAGACCAAGCTGCCGGAAACGTCCATCCGCTTCTTGATGCCATCGCCATGAATGCATCCGGTCCTGCGTATGGCGGCATGACCGATTTGTTCCCAGTCGAGCCCCCTCTCCTTGGCTTCCTTAAGAATGAGCCCCATCCACAATCCACGATGGATGATGGCGCCCCGCAGCTTGTTGACGACATCGTCTTGGGTAATTTTCGGCTGATTCAGGATGCTCATCGCG
>JBJKPT010000064.1:0-1997 GCA_046706045.1 Desulfobacterales bacterium | reverse complement strand
ACGTGCAATTCGCTTTCTCACCGCGACGATGGCAACCATGATGACCCTGCTGCCGGCCATGGCCGTGCCGGCACGGTCCGCCGAACCGGTAACGGTCTTCGCGGCGGCCTCCACCACCAACGCCGTGACCGAGATCGGCGCACTGTTCGATAGGAAAAAGGAAGGCCGGATCGTCACTTCCTTTGCTTCGTCGTCGACCCTGGCCAAACAGATCGAAAACGGGGCTCCGGCGAACGTCTTCATCTCCGCGAACCCCCAATGGATGGACTACCTCGAAAAGCGGAAGATGATCGATGCCGTCACCCGGTTCAATCTCCTGGGAAACCGCATCGTTCTGATCGCACCGGCGGAGAGCAAAGTGCACGCGGTCATCGCCCGGGGCTTTCCCCTGGCCGCGATGCTCAAGGACAACGAGCTGGCCATGGGCAATCCGGCCCATGTCCCCGCCGGCATTTACGGCAAGCAGGCCCTCGAAACCCTGGGCGTCTGGGAAAGCGTCCGGCGCCACGTGGCCCGGGCCAAGGACGTGCGGGCGGCCCTGGCGCTGGTGGAGCGGGGGGAGGCGCCCTTCGGCGTGGTCTACGCCACGGACGCGGCCATCACGAAAAAAGTCCGGGTCGTGGGCGTTTTCCCCGCCTCGAGCCATCCGCCCATCGTCTATCCCGCGGCCCTGGTCATCGGGAACGAAACCCCCGCGGCCCGTCGGTTTCTTTCGTTTCTCCGGACACCGGCCGCCACGGCGATTTTTGAAAAATACGGATTCACCGTTCTCAAATGAATTTTTTTCATCTGAGCCCCGTCGAGATCGATGCCCTGCGGCTAAGCCTCTGGGTGTCGGGCTGGGCGGTCCTGGGAAGCCTCCCCTTCGGCATCCTGGTGGCATGGATCCTGGCGCGCCGCGCCTTTCCGGGAAAGCCCCTGGTGGACGGCGTGATCCATCTGCCCCTGGTGCTCCCGCCCGTCGCCATCGGCTATCTGCTGCTGGTCGGGATGGGCCGCCGGGGAGTGGTCGGCGGGTTTCTCTACCGGGTTTTCGGGATCACCTTCGCCTTCAACTGGAAGGGGGCGGCTCTCGCCGCGGCGGTCATGGCCTTTCCCCTCCTCGTGCGGGCCGTGCGGCTTTCCCTGGAATCCGTGGATCAGGGGCTTGAAAAGGCCGCGCGCACCTTGGGCGCCGGCCCGCTGCGGGTCTTTTTCACGGTGACCCTGCCCCTGGTGGTGCCGGGGATCATCACCGGAGTGATCCTGGCCTTTGCACGGAGCCTGGGCGAATTCGGCGCCACCATCACCTTCGTCTCCAACATCCAAGGGGAGACCCAGACCCTTCCCCTGGCCCTGTACACCTTGACCCAGATGCCCGATGGGGAATGGGCCGCCATGCGGCTTTGCATCATCGCGGTGGTGATCGCCATGGCGGCGCTGGTCGCCTCGGAAATGTTCGCCAAGCGGTTCGCTTCGCGCATTCAGGGATAGTGCCGGTGCTCGATATCCACGTCAAACGGCAACAAGGAAACTTTCGGGTCGACGCGACCTTCCGCTCCGAGGCCGCGGGGGTCACGGCCCTCTTCGGGCGCTCCGGGGCCGGCAAGACCTCGGTCATCAACATGGTGGCCGGCCTCGTTCGGCCGGACGCCGGGCATATCCGCGTCAACGACCGATGCCTGTTCGATTCGCAAGACGGTCTCCACATCCCTCCGGAACGGCGGCGCATCGGCTATGTGTTCCAGGACGGACGGCTTTTCCCCCACCTTTCCGTGCGGGCGAACCTCACCTACGGCATGCGCCGCACGCCGGCCGCCGAACGATACGTGGCCCTGGACCCCGTGGTATCGCTTCTCGGGATCGAGTCCCTCCTCGATCGCCGGCCGGCCCGGCTTTCCGGCGGCGAAAAACAGCGGGTCGCCATCGGCCGGGCCCTTCTCACCAGCCCGTCGATGCTCCTCATGGACGAGCCCCTGGCTTCCCTGGACGCGGCCCGGAAAGCCGAAGTCCTGCCC
>JBJKPT010000063.1:0-7599 GCA_046706045.1 Desulfobacterales bacterium | reverse complement strand
CATCGAAGGCGGAAGGCACCTCTTCCGGTGCATTGCCTGCATCGATACGGACATGGTCCGCGCCGCAGCCGTCGATCGTCCGAAGGAATGGCTCCATTGAGGCGTTGCAACCTGTCTTGACCTTAGTGGTCATGGGCATCATGACAATGGCATTCGATGGCCGATTCATCCAGGGCCGCAACGTTGCTCGGCGCTCACATACGCCTGGTATTCTCGCTTCTCGCGCCTTGCGACCCAGGCGCCTCGACCATCTCGGTGCGTCACCGTATGGATGCCCAGGACCACTTAGCCGCCAGCGCATCCTTTTGGTTTGGGCAGGCCAGCCAGGCGCTTGACTCCCCGGGCAATGCCGTCTCCAAAGAGGATTTCGATCTCTTTAATACTCATGCCGGTGCCAAGTTTGATCCTATGGTTTACGGGTTCCTTGCCTTCTTCAAGATAGTAGTTGCGCACAAATCGGATCACACGCCAATGGGCCTCGCTCAAAACGCCAAGCCCCGCTTCGCTTGCCAAAAACAAAGCGACGTCTTCGGACCACATGAACGGATTTTGAATGTAGCCGTCCTTGTCGAAAATGATTTCTCGACCCGCGATGCGTTTGACGATCCTGTTTTGGGCGCTGCTGCTCATTGAAAGAACCATTTTTATCAGGAGACTCCGGATTTCAGGGCGGCTAGAACTTTTTCCGGTGTGGCCGGCATGCTGTAAACCCTGGCGCCGATGGCATCGTTGATGGCGTTCATAATGGCCGGATGAGTGGCCACCAGAGTAAATTCCCCGACCCCTGTGGCGCCCAACGGTCCGTTCGTACGGGGAGATTCCAGCAGAATCGTTTCCATCTCGAAAGCATTATTTGCTCTTGGGAATTTGTAGGTGTCCCAGTCGACCGTGTCCCCATGCACATATTCTTCCCGCAGCGCCATGCCCGCACCCATATCCATGCCGCCTTCGATTTGACAGGCCACCGCCAGAGGGTTGATAACTCTGCCGGGATCCACCACGGCGGTCATCTTAAGAACTCTCACTTCCCCCGTTTCCGTATTGACTTCCACCTCAGCCATCTGAACGCCATGACAGTATGAATCCCAGAGCTTGCCTTGACCGGTCTTCAAATCGATGCCGGTGTGGGACATGGTGTTGACCCCCATATAGCGGGTGGGTTTTCCCGCTTTTACGAGTTCCTCGTGAGTCTTGACGCCTGCCTCCTGCATGGATTTTTTAAGCGCATTGATGGCGTTGACCAGGGCCTTGCCCGACATATAGGTTTGCCTGGAGCCAGCCGAAACACCTGAATTGGGCGTCATTTCAGTATCTCGGGTCTTCAGTCGGATTTTTTCCCTGGGCAGGCCCATGAGGTGCGCACTGAGCTGGGTCAGCATGGCATCGTTGCCTTCCCCGGGGTCGGCGATGGATCCATAGATCGATAACCCGCCATCAGGATCGATCTCTACAGCTACATGGGAAACATCCCCGGGCTCACCAATACCAAAGCTGGAGCCGGCAAGGCCCACGCCGCGCCTCATCGTGCCCGATCTGTGAGCGGCAGCGGCTTGCTTGGCTCTCTGATATTCGGGTTTGAGCCTCTGGAGGCAGGCGTCAAAGGCCCATTCATCCGCCGTCTGACCATTGGAAGTGGTCTGTCCCGGTTGCAGCACGTTTAGGCATCGGAATTCGTAAGGATCCATGTTCAATTGGTCTGCCAGAAGATCCAAGCATGATTCCACTGCAAAATTGGCCTGTGGAGGCCCAGCGCCGCGGGCCGCACCGCCCCAGGCATCGTTGGTGTAGACCAGTTTTGCATCCACGGCCACATGGGGAATGTTATAACCGGAGCTGAGCATTCCCAAGGCTCTTTCGATGATGTTCGGGCCAATGGACGTGTAAGCGCCGTTTTCCACAATCATGGCCATTTCAATGCCGGTGATTTTGCCATCTTCACTGGCTCCCATGCGTGTTTTCATGCGGAAGGGGTGCCGTTTGGGCGTCATCCACATGGATTCCTTAAGGCTCGGAATATAGCGGACCGCTTGTTGAAAATGCAGGGCCGCGGCAGCGGCAATGGCTTCGGAGGTCAGGTCGCACTTTATGCCAAATTGCCCTCCGGTAAAGGCCTCCAGGTAGCGCACGTTGTCCCAGCCGACGGCATCCTGGATCATCTGGGCGTGCTGGTGGATCCATATGGAACGACCGATGACGACCAGCTGAGCGTTCTCGCCGCTTCCGTCCATATAGGCCACCGCGGCTTCGGGCTCCAGCGGTGCCTGGTGGATCAGAGGAGAGTAGAAATCACCGGAAACAACCACGTGGGAATTTTCAAGGGCTGTCTTGGCATCCCCTTTGATCTGTCCGGCAGTGTGGCGGATGTTGGGCGCACCTGGGTGAACTTCCGGAGCTTCATTGGCCATGGCCGTATGGGAATTGCGCACCGCCGGCAGCACGTCACAGTCGAGTTTGACCGCATCGGCTGCCGCAAGCGCTTCCTGTTGCGTGCGTGCAGCCACGATGGCGACGGCGGCTCCCAAAACGGGCAGATTTCCAGCGCACAGGATCGGCTGGTCGTTGCCAAACCCCATGGAGTTGGAGCCCTTGATGTCCGCAGCGGTCATGATGCCGACAACGCCGGGCATTTTATTTGCCTCGCCCATGTCGATACGCTTCAGTTTGGCCCGGTGGTGGGGGCTGCGCACAACGGCAATCTCCAAGGCTCCCGGAACCGTGATGTCTGCACTGAATTCTGCAAGACCGCAAGCTTTTAGCAAAGACCAGGGGCGGGGGTGGGAGACTCCGATCTGGCCAACATCCGCGACGGGTCGCATATCCGCGGGGGTGCATTCACCGCGTAAGAATCGACCGGCCAGTTCGATGGCTTGGAAAATTTTGCCATATCCCGTGCAGCGGCACAGGTTGTGCCGCAGCCCATTTTTGATTTCTTCACGGCTGGGATTGGGGTTCTTATCCAAAAGCGCTTTGGCGGCCAGAATCATGCCGGGCGTGCAGAAGCCGCATTGGATCGCTCCGGCCGCCACAAAAGCTTCCTGAATCAAATGTGGATTGGCGGGCGTGCCCAGTCCTTCCTCGGTAATGATTTCGGCGCCATCCAACGTGGCCACCGTTTTCAGGCAGGAGCGCACGGCCTTGCCGTTGACGATAACCGTGCATGCTCCGCATTGGCCTTTGCGGTCGCAGGACTGCTTGGCACCGGTTAGCCTCAAATCCTCCCGCAAGAAATCCAAGAGTACTCGATCTTCGGAAACGACATGCTGTCGCTGGATCCCATTAATGGTCAGACGAATTCGTTTCATGTCTTTCTCCAATCCCTTTTATTGGCTTCGGGTATGATTTCAGTGCCTGCAGCCATTCATCTCATATTGCGCAAGCCCCAGTCAATCCATATCCAACACAAAGGCGTCATACGGGAAACACGGAAGAGAATAGTCCTCTTGAAAGCCGCCATCATGCGCTCGGCTCTGCCGTGGGGATGGGACGAGTTGATCGCCGGCGGTACTGGCGCCGTTCACCTTTTGGCTCTATTCCTTGCTGCGCTGAATGGTGCCAACAACCGCTTTCTGCCTCTGATTAGGTGCGGCCGGTTGCCCCCGCGGCGATGCTGGAGACCATGTTGATCGCATCGGTGAACGTTTTGCAGGCGGCCTTGTCGCTGATTTTGTCGAGCACCGCGTGTTTGAGATCATCTTCCAGGTGCTCGATCTGTTTGCGCATTTCGGCGAGCCGCCGGTTCAGATCCACGATCCGGTTTTGCATATCGCTCGCCCGGGTGCCCGCTTTCGCCCTCGCGCGCTGCAACCGTTTCTCCACGTCTTCGGTGGAGCCCAACGTGGCTTTCAGGTTTTCGACGATGACGCGATCGGCGTTGATTTCCAGATTTTTATCGCTCGGACATCATGCCCTGGATGAGGTTCAGGTCCAGGGCGGTGATGACCCCCTGGTGCCATAGACCTGGAAGATGCTTATATTTAAGTTTTAGATCTTAAATGACAGAACATCCGCGGGGCCCGTTCAGAGAAACCCAATATCTCAAAAAAGCAAACCTAGACAAAATGAAATTTGAACTGGTGAAATAATGGAAGAAAATATGTCAAAGGAAAAGCAAAAAAAACTCGCCGAACTCGTGAAACAGGAATGTGTAAAAACTGCTTTGAATGCATATGAAGAAGCATCAATAAAAGGTCTCTGTCATGAAGGCGCATGGGAATATGCAATTGATGCGATGAAAAATTTAAAGATTGATGAGTTTTTAGAACGCAAATGCTGATACCATCCATCCTTGCAGGAATACTGGTTGGGTTTGTGCTCGGATTTTTAGGCGCAGGCGGAACGGTAATAGGTCTTCCGATACTGCTTTTATTTTCAAATCTCCACGGTCACAAAGTATTAGGAACAAATGCAGCTGGTGTGGCCATGGTGGCAACCTCAATTTTTGTATGGAGACTTATAAAAAATGATGTTAGTGTAATAATGGGTATTATTTTTTCGATACCGGGTTTGCTGGGAATCTACACCGGAACACGGCTTGGATTGCTTTATCCAGGGGGCGAAATTATTTTCCTTCTTGGAATCGTATTATTCTTCATTGCCGGATGGATGCTGCATTTAAGTTTTCGAAAAGAAAGTTCAAATCAAAAGTCGGCTGAATTTAAACAGAAAAACACAAAATTTAAATTTACCAAACGTATTTGGTATTTAATTATTGCCGCATTTATAATCGGCCCTGTTTCCGGATTCTTCGCTATAGGCGGAGGATTTATGATTGTACCGGCGTTAATCTTAATCGCGGGAATGGAATTAAATGATGCTGCCGGGACAGCACTTCTACCGATTACTCTCTTTGCAGCTTTGGTAGGGCTTGAATATTTCGAAGCAGGAGACGTTACTATAACAATGTCTGCAATTATGATTGTTCCCGGAATTATAAGCGGGGCTTTCGGAATCTGGCTTGCCAAACGATTGCCGAAACAGATAATGCAACGGATTTTTTCAGTTTTCTTAATGGCGATCGGTTTTTACATCCTGCTTAGATAATTGCCCTTGGGTAAACCCCCGGCTTTGCCGAAGGACTCACCGGAGTTTGACATTTGCGGGAGCAAATGAAAGTCCCTCCGGATGTGTGCAGGTGGCTGCAGTGGCTTTTTGAAGCGAGAAGGCGATATGGCTCAAGCCTCTTAAAGAATGGGGTATCGGGATTGGAGCCGCACAACCATATGAAAATATAATAAAAAGATCGTCAGAACATCCTCGATTTTGGTACAATAAAGCCGTTTTTCGCCTTGAAAATGCGGAAATAGGGAAAAATCCATCGGCAGGTGCGCGTCGCCATTTCCTTCCTTGCCGTTTTGGGCTTATCATGCATTGATGCCATAAACGGAAATTTTTGCTACAATTCGCCCGGGACCGATCGCGGTGGCTGCAATGGCGCATCGAAGCGAAAAAACGTGATGGGTTGGTCCTTCTGGATTGCGCGTGACCTCAATTTCGGCCTTGAAAAATGCGATATCAGGCCTAAAAGCACCTTCGTTTTTAACGAAAATTTCATAAATTCAAACGAACGGCCTGGTCCCCCCATGTCGCCAATATCCACGCGGTGGGAACCCTGAAGCGGAGGATTGATCGAATGTCTTTAAAGATCGGAGAGATGCGGATTAAGGGGGCGACCGTTACGCCGAGCGTATGTCCTTACTGTTCCGTCGGTTGCGCGACCGTCATCCATACCAAGGGCGGAAAGATCGTGAACATCGAGGGCGATTCGACGAGTCCCCACAACGAGGGGGCTTTGTGCCCCAAGGGGGCGGCCATCTATCAATTGCACGTCAATCGGAACCGCCAGACGACGGTGCTCCACAGGAAGCCGGGGGCGGCAGAGTGGGAGGAAGTCGGGCTGGAATGGGCCATGGACCGGGTTGCCCAACTGGTCGAAAAGACCCGGAACGAGACATTCGTCGAACGGCTCTCGGACGGGTCCCTCGTCAACCAGACGGTGGGCATTTTCGCCCTCGGGGGCGCGACCCTCGACAACGAATGGAACCACCTTCAACAGAAGCTGATGCGGGGCCTGGGCGTTGTCGCCATCGAAAACCAGGCCCGCATATGACACAGCTCCAGTGTTCCCGGTCTGGGAACGCGTCTCGGGCGCGGCGCCGCGACCCTCTATCCCCGCAACCTCGAGCATTCGGACTGCATCGTCATCCAGGGCTCGAACATGGCCGAATGCCATCCCGTGGCCTTCCGCTGGCCCATGAAGGCCAAACTCAAAGGCGCCAGGCTCATCCATGTCGATCCCCGCTTCACCCGAACCAGCGCCATGGCCGATATTTATGCCCCCATCCGCGCCGGTTCGGATATCGCCTTCCTGGGCGGGCTCATCCGTTTTGTCATCCATGACGGGGGTTGGAACCAAGACCCTTTTTTCCACGACTACCTGGTGCACTACACCAATGCGGCAACCATCGTTCGGGAGGATTTCCAGGACACGGAAGATCTGGACGGCCTTTTCTCGGGGTTGATGCATCACGCCCAGGGCAGGGACGAGTGGCCATTTAACGGGACCACCCGTCAGTATGAATCCTCCACATGGCAATATGCGCACGGCGGCCGGAACCGGGAAGAAGCAAACGGGGACGGGCAGGCGTCTTCGCGTGATCTGGAGCATTCCCGAGAAGCTGCGCCGCCGGATCGGGACGAAACGCTGGCGCACCCGCGCACGGTATTCCAGATCGTGAAACGCCACTTCGGCCGTTATACGCCCGAAACGGTGGAGGAAGTGACCGGGTGCCCCAGGGAAACATTTCTCCGGGTGGCCAAAACCGTCCTCGCGAATTCCGGGCGCGACAAGACGACGGCCTGGGCCTACGCGGTCGGTTGGACCCATCACACCTACGGGCCGCAGATCATCGGCTGCTGTGCCCTGCTGCTGCTGCTCCTGGGCAACATCGGACGGCCCGGCGGCGGCGTGCTGGCCCTCCGCGGCCATGCTTCCATCCAGGGCTCCACGGACGTCCCGACCCTGTACCACAGCATTCACGGATACATGCCGGCCCCTTCCGCCATGAGCAACCACGGCTCTCTGAAAGACTATCTGGCTTCCGAAGTGCCCGCAACGGGCTATTGGGCCAACATGTCGAAGTTTTTGGTCTCCTATCTCAAGTCCATGTATGGAGACAACGCCACGGTCGAGAACGATTTCGGCTACGACTGGCACCCGAAGATCATCGGCGACCACTCCCACATGCCGATGTTCGTGGCCATGGGCGAAGGACGCGTGAAAGGCATGATATGCATCGGCCAGAATCCGGCGACCTCCATCAATTCGCGCCTGCAGCGCCGGGGGATGCGGAATCTGGAATGGCTGGTGGTCAAGGACAATTTTATTACCGAGACGGCCTCTTTTTGGAACAAGGCGCCGGAAGTGGCCGGGGGTTTGGTCAAGCCGGAGGAGATCCCGACCGAGGTATTCTTTTTCCCCTCGGCCCAGGTGGCGGAAGTCGAGGGAAGCTTCACCAATACCCAGCGCATGCTTCAATGGCATTTCAAGGCCGCGAATCCGCCCGGAAACTGCCGCTCGGACCTTTGGTTCACCTATCAGCT
>JBJKPT010000062.1:0-4020 GCA_046706045.1 Desulfobacterales bacterium | reverse complement strand
TCAATGGGCGATCAGCATCAGGGCCAGCACCGCCGCACCCACCCCGGTCCATTGATGGCGCCGGAGCCGCTCCATGAGGATCAGCCAGGCGAGAAGGACCGTGGTGGCGGGATAAAGGGAGGACAGGGCCGCGGCGATGTCGAGCCGCCCCAGGTGGGTGGCAAAGAAAAAGAAAGCGTTTCCTCCGGCATCGCAGAGCCCTGCGAGGATCACGGGTATGCACGGCAGGCGGCCCCTTCCGGGACGGTGTTTCAGAGACCACCAGACGAGGCTTCCCATCATGGGAAGGGTCGCGACCCGGGCGCTCACCAGGGGCCAGAACGGCCCGGTTCCCCGGATGCGGCCGATCAAGATGAAAAAGAGGCCGAAACCGATGCCTGCGGCGATGGGAAGGGCCAGTTCGTTCGCGGCGATCCGGACCCTCCAGCCCGAGCTGGCCAGAAGCCAGACCGCAATCAGGGCGACGATCAGCCCCAGGGCCTGGAGGGGTTTCGGCAACCCCTCGGTCACCGCGGCGACGGCAATGGGCAAAATGGCCGTAACCAGAGCGGAAACAGGGGCCACCAGGCCCATGCGGGTTCGGGCAAGAGCCGTATAAAGGGCGCAAAGACCCAGGGTGCCGGCGATTCCGGCGGCAGCGCCTTCAAGCAGCGGGGTTCTGGAGGGCAGCACCTCGTGGGTCAGAAGGGCGAGTGCCACGAGCCCAACCGCGCCGACCACCTGAGATCCCAGAATGACCGCAAAGACGCGGCCGCGACGGCTCGCCAGACCACCGTAAAAATCGGCGGCCCCCCAGGCAATGGCGGCGCTCAATCCACAGGCGACGGCAATGAGATCCGGGCGCAATGAGGCGCTCCCTTCTGATACGAAAATACCCGATGGATGGCGTGTCGAAATCGGATCCGGAGTCGGTTTTCGAGGTCGATCCCGATTTCGATTTTGATGGGGGATCTCCCGACCCGCCGCACGAGCCGGGAAACGTTCACGCACCGGGTGAACCCGGGAGTTCCCGTTTCAGCCAATCGCGCATCGCCGCCTGCCCCTCGGCCGCGTTCGCCCGTCCGTAGCCGATACGGAACCGGTCCCGGGGCACGTCGTTTAACTCCGAGCGGTAGATGCTTGCCGGCAGCAGCAACACCCCGGCCTCCTCGACCAGCCGGCGGGTGAACGCCTCCACCCCGTCCGGACCGCGGTACCGGGGAAATCCGGTGCATCCGCCATCCGGGGTTCGCCATTCGAACCATGTCGAAAAATCCGAAAAAAACGCGTCCATCCGGGCGAGGTTTCCCTCGATCAGACGGCGGTTTCGTTCGAGGATGCGGTGGCGTGCCTTTAACGCGATCAGGGCCAGCCGCTCGCTGGGACCGGCGTTGCAGATGGAAAGGTAGTGCTTATACCTTTCCATTCGGCGAAGCAGGGCCGGGTCTTTGCAGGCGATCCAGCCGATGCGAAGACCGGGAAGCCCGTAGGCCTTGGACATCACGTTAAGGGAGATCCCTTTTTCGTAGGCATCCACGGCCTGGGGCAGGCGCCGGCCGGGGTCCCGTTCCACCATCCGGTAGACCTCGTCGCTGAAGAGCCACAGTCCGTGCTTTCGGCAGAGCGCCACCAGGGCATCGAAACGCTCCCGCTCGAGAACTTTCCCCGTCGGGTTGTTGGGAAAATTGATCGAGACCAGGCGGGTGTTCGGCCGGAGGGCCGCCGCCACGCGATCGATGTCCAAGGTCCAGTCGTTTTCCGGGTCGAGGGGCACCCCGGTGACATCGCAACTGGAGAGCGGAAGGGTCTCGGGGGCTTGGTAGTTCCGGGTGACGACGATGGCGTGATCGTCCTTTGCGAGCAGCACCCGCATGGCCACGTAGATCCCTTCTTCGGCCCCGGCAAAGCAGAGCACCGCCCCGGGCGCGAGGGTGTCGTAGGTGGCCGCGATGACCTCGACCAGGTCCGGCGCACCGAAAGTTTCCGTGTACCCGAGCCGTAGCGATGTGAACGCCTCCCGGTCCTCGGCCTCGGCCAGCGCGAGCAGTTCGGACAGGGTGAGGGTTTCGGCGTCCGAGGCCGTCATGTGGTACCGGGCGGCGAACTCCCATTTGGAAAGATAGACTTCAAGGGCAAAATCACGGTGAGCGGCAGTCATTTGCGTTTCCTTTTTGTCCTCCCATTCTCCGGGCCTTCGGTTTCGGCACCATAAGACCGGAATGCGATTAAGTAAAATGAATTTTTCCAAAGAATCATTTAAGGGAAACGGTCGCTGGACGCAAATCGGCGATTTCGGAAGGGGGGTTGATTTCTTCCGGGGCTTGGTCGATGATCGCCGGGGGCGGCAGGGTACGGGTACGGCGAAAAAATTCTAAGCTTGCCTTTTCCCTTCATGAACCGTCAACGCGATAACCCTGCAGCCCTTAAGGAGGCTCTCATGACCTACGAACACGTGATTGTGGAAATCGAGGACCCGCTCGTCGGCGTGGTCACCCTCAACCGGCCGGATCAACTCAACACTTTCAACAGCCAACTGGCCGAAGATCTCCACCGGGCCCTCATCGCCTGCGACGCCGACCCCGCCATCCGGGTGGTGCTGCTCAAGGGCGCCGGCCGGGCGTTTTGCGCCGGGATCGACGTCAACGAGTTGAACGGCAAGACCCCCATGACCTACCGCGCCTGGATTGAACACATGGAGCGGCCCCTGGTGACCATCTCCCGGATGAAGAAGCCGGTGATCGCCCAGGTTCAGGGCGTTGCCGCAGCCAACGGCGCCGGGCTGGTGGCCGCCGCCGATTTGGCCATTGCCGCGGAAAATGCCAAGATCGGGCTTACCGCCATCAACGTGGGGCTAAACTGCGTGGGACCGGTCATTCCGGTGGCCCGGTCCGTCGGGCGCAAGCGGGCCATGGAATTGCTCCTGGACGGCAGTCTCATCCAGGCTTCCAGTGCCCAGGCCATGGGGCTCATCAACCGGGTGGTGCCCAAGGAGGAGCTGGACAGCGCCGCGCGCGCCTGGGCCGTCGAACTGTCCCGGAAAAGCCCCATCGCTCTCCAGATCGCCAAACAGGCGTTCTATGATTCCGAGGACATGGTCTACGAAAAACAGTTCGCCCACATGAACGAAGCCTTTGCCCGCCTCTGCTCCACGGATGACGCCAAGGAAGGGGTCGCGGCCTTCTTCGAAAAACGCGTGCCCCGATGGCAGGAAAAGTAGGCTAGTGCCCATCCCAAAATGGCCCTTTTCCGCGATTTCTGCGTTGGGCGTTCGATTTGAATCCTCGAAATAGCCCGCTATTCCTCCGGTTCAAATCGTCCGCCCGCCTTGGCCTCACGCAAAATTGCCGATCCTGGGATGGGCACTAGGGCTAGCGGCCCTTCTTCATCTCCTCCGCCACAAGCCTCCCCAGTTTCCGGATGGCGGCTTCGGCGGGTTTGGACCAGCTTGCCGCGTTCAGCCGGATGAAGTTGGCGTAGCGGTCCGTGGCGGAAAAGAGGTAGCCGGGCAAAAACGCGATGCCGTGCTCCAGGGCAATCCGGTAAAGGACCAGGGAATCCACCGGCTTTGGAAGTTCGATCCAGAGCACGAATCCGCCGGCCGGCCGGGTGGCGCGGATTCCCTGGGGAAAATAGCGGATCACGGCCTGTCGCATCTCGCCGATGCAGTGGGCGTACACCTGTCGGACATGCCGCAGGTGCCGCCGGAATCCGCCGCCGTCCATGTATTCGGCGATGGCATACTGGGCAAGCGTCGGCGTGCCGATGTTGGTCGTGTATTTGAGCCATTCGACGGTGGCCTTGTGCGCTCCGGGCACCGCCCAGCCCACCCGGCAGCCGGTGCTGAGGCTTTTCGAAAAAGAGGAGCAGAGCAGCACCGATCCATTGCGGTCAAAGGCCTTGGCCACCACGGGCCGCTTTTCCGAGAAATAAATTTCACCGAAGACATCGTTTTCGATCAGCGGGATGCCGTGCCGGTAGAGAAGCGCCACCAGATCCTTCTTGCGTTCCTCGGACAGGCAGCAGCCCAGCGGATTATTGAAA
>JBJKPT010000061.1:0-6145 GCA_046706045.1 Desulfobacterales bacterium | reverse complement strand
AAGACAAAAGGGACTTGCAGCATGTCGGCATAAGCAAGTCCTTGCTGCATTCCGGCACCGATAGCGTGGGTGTTATCCTTGGCCTCAATGATGGCAATGGGGATGTTCGGTTTATGGAACAGCACATAGTCTGCCCGCTTGTATTGGGTCCGGGTGTGGAGTTTCCCGCGCACGATGATCCGACCCATGGTCAGCGGGAATTCCTCCCGGATTTGGGTGGCAATATCCCATCCGGCTTGTTCTAGGGCAGGGGTGATGAATTTGGTGCAGATGTCGCGTTCGGAGAGCGCCCGCTTATCCATGTTTCAGTTCCCCCGATGCCATTTTCACCTGGCAGAATTGCATGAACTGCCGATGCGCCAGCTTCGATGGCACAACCTTACGATTCTCCCATCGGTTTACCGTGGCAAAGCTCACCCCCAGAGCCTCGGCCAGTTCTTCCTGGGAGAGCCCCAATTGTTTGCGGACCGCCTTCACCTGTTCCGGGAAATTTTCGGGTAGTTGGTTCATTCCTGGCAAACCTCCACGGCGTGGTGTGGGCATGGCGGCGCGGATATGTTTTCGAACGCTGGAAATACCTACCAGATATAACATCTGCTATAAGTGGACAAGGAAAATATAGAGAGGCTTTACGGTGGTCCCCTAAAGTTTGCAAAGTTGTGTTAAACTCATTCGATAAAAGCGCCCAAGCCTACGGCCACCGAGGGGAACGGGCGGGTTTTGGGGTCACCCATTAAAGGGCGTGTCAACAGTGCGGGTGGGTTTTGGGGTCATACCAACGCAACCTATTGACATAATAATAGAAAACTTGTAAATGTGGCCTTTAACTTGCAGCCGTTCAGTTTTAGGGCTAAAAACTGAGCTTTAACAAATTATCGACCATGGCCGAGCCAGCAGGCATTTTATCTCATGGCATATCTGGCATCCGACCCACCGATGCCACAGGCGAGAGTTTCTGCTGAAGTTTTCCAAGGACCGCAGTCGCTGGATGGAGCCTTTATTTGAAGCGAAGCAGCGCTACCGGCTATCCATTTTAAATTTCATCGCCACCAGCAATCATATTCATCTCATCGTGTCCGACCCCGACAACAACGTTTCCATCCCAAGAGCCATGCAATTCATCGCAGGCAGGCTTGGACAGGAATGCCTGAAGTATGGGAAAAGCGACTTTTTACGGTTTCATCAACTTTCATGGCGCGTTCGCTTTTCGTCTCCGGTATCATAACCAAAACGATGGATAATCGATTCTGAAATTGATAACTTCTCTTTGAGGTACTCCTCCTTCCCCCCCAAAAAAGGAAGGCCGCCCGGAGGGGCGGCCTTCCTTTGAACGGCATCGGCAGGATCAGTCGCAGAGTTCAAAGAGCGCGGCGGCTCCCATGCCTCCGCCGATGCACATCGATTCCACGCCGTAACGGGCGCCCCGCCGCTGCATGTTGGCGAGCAGGGTGGCGCAGAGCTTCGCGCCGGTGCAGCCCAGGGGATGGCCCAGGGCGATGGCGCCGCCGTGGATGTTGATGTCGTCCATCCGGTCGTCGATGCCGAGCTTGCGGATGCAATAAAGGGCCTGGGAGGCGAAGGCCTCGTTGATCTCCCACACACCGATATCCCGGGTCGAAAGGCCCGTTTTCGCCAAGAGCTTGGGAATGGCGACCGCCGGCCCCACGCCCATTTCATCGGGTTTGCACCCCTGGGTCACGTAGCAGCGCAGCCTGGCGATGGGTTTGATGCCGTAGCCTTTGACGGCTTCTTCGCTCATCAGCACCGTTGCGGCCGCGCCGTCGGTGGTCTGGGAGGAGTTTCCGGCGGTCACGGAGCCGCCGGCGGCAAAGACCGGTTGCAGTTTGGCCAGGCCCTCGATGGTGGTGGTGTCCCGGACCCCGTCGTCAAAGGACTGCAAAAACGTCTCCTTTTTGTATGTGCCGTCGGCCTGGAGCACGTACTTGGCGGCGGGTGTCGGAACGATTTCCGTAAACAGGCCCTCTTTTTGGGCTTTGGCCGCCCGCATCTGGCTCTGGCAGGCGAACCGGTCCTGGTCCTCACGCGAAACGCCGTAACGGTTGGCCACGTTTTCCGCGGTGATGCCCATGGATACATAGAGATCCGCGCCTTTCCGGGCGTATTCCGGATGAGGGCGGGGGAGGTTTCCCCCCATGGGCACGTAGGTCATGGATTCGACACCGCCGCCGATGGTGACGTCGGACCAGCCGGCCATGATCCGCAGACCGGCAAGCGAGATGGCCTCAAGGCCCGAGGCGCAGAAGCGGTTGACCGTGGCGCCGGTGACATCCACGGGAAAGCCGGCAATCTGGGTTGCCAGCCGGCCGATGTTCAGGCCCTGTTCGGCTTCGGGAAACGCGCAGCCGACCATGACGTCATCGATCGCGCCGGCATCGAGGCCCGGGGTTTTCTCCACCGCCGTCTTCAGGATGTGGACAAGCAGATCTTCGGGCCGGGTATCCTTAAACGCCCCCTTGGCTCGGCGGCAACCGGGCGTTCTGACGGATGTGACAATGTAGACGTCTTTCATATCTCAATCCTCCTTGGAAGATGGTTGGGGACACTAGTTGCGCAACGGTTTGCCGGTGGCGAGCATGTGCTCGACGCGGGCGACGGTTTTTTCTTCCCTCCAGAAATCGACGAATGCTTCGCGTTCGAGTTTCAGGATGACGCTTTCATCGACCAGGCTGTTGGTCCGCACGTTGCCGCCGCTGATGACATGGGCGATCCGTTTGGCAAGAAAGACGTCGTATTCGCTGACGTATTTGGCCGAGAGCATGTTGAACAGTTCGGTGGCGATCATGCCCTGGGCGGCTTCGCCAAAAACGCGGATCGGGCGCTTGACCGGAGCGGCATAGCCTTCATCGAGCATCTTGAGGACTTCTTTCTTGGCTTCGCCGATCAAGTAGTCGCGGTTGAAGACGATGCGGTCCTTCGGCCCGAGAAAACCGTTGGCGCGGGCCTCGGCGGCCGATGTGGAGACCTTGGCCATGGCGATGGCCATGAAGGTCGGTGCGAAGAATTTTGCAAGATCGATGTCGGCGACCGTTTCGGGAATTTCGGCGGTCATCTTCTTCCACAGGTTCAGGCAGCCGCCGCCGCCCGGCAAGAGCCCCACGCCGATTTCCACCAACCCCATGTAGAGTTCGGTATGGGCGACGATCTTGTCGGCGGCCCCGAGGCAGACTTCGCAGCCCCCTCCGAGGGTCAGGCCGTAGGGGGCGGCCACGACCGGAAACGCGGCGTAGCGGGTCTTTTGCATTCCGTCCTGGGCTTTTTTCAAGAAGGCGTCGATTTCGCTGTACTTGCCGTCCTTGGCAAGCCCCGCCATGAAGGCCAAATCCCCGCCGGCCGAGAAGGCGCCCGGCATGCCGCCGGCCTGGTTGCCGATGACGAGCCCCGCGCCGTTGGCTTCCACCCACTCCAGGGCTTCCCCCATGAAGTCGACGAACTCGCCGTTGATGGCGTTCATTTTCGTATGGAATTCCAGGGCGTAGACATCGTCTCCGAGATCCACGAGGGAGGCGCTTCGGCAGGTCTTCACGAGTTTCCCCTCGGCCTTCCGGCCAGCCAGCGATACAATGGAGGCGCTCACCTGGACCGGCTTGTAGGTCTTGGTGGCGAAGTCGTAGAAGAAAATTTTTCCGTTCTGGTTACGGTAGAAGGTGTCGTTGCCGGCGGCAAGCATCGCCTTTACTTTTTGCGGAACGTGAAACCCTTCGGCCTCCATCCGCTCGACCGACCTGCCGACACCGATGGCATCCCAGGTCTCGAAGGGGCCCATTTCGAAGTTGAAGCCCCATCGCATGGCGTTGTCGATCTCCACGATGGTCTCGGCGATTTCCGGGATCCGGTTGGCCGCGTAAACCAGGTTGTGGGCGAGGGTTTTCCAGGCGAACACGGCACCCTCATCTTCGCCGTAAACCACGGCCTTTATTTTTTCGGGAAGGCTCTTGGCGGCCTTGGCGGCGGCGAGGCACGGGAACTCCACTTTTCCGTATTCTTCGTATTCAAGGCTCCGGGGATCGATGACCTTGCGGATTTTTTTCCATTCCGGGGTGAGATCGGTCTTGTAGAAGCCGGCGTTGGTCTTTTTCCCGAGAAGTTTCTTTGCGATCATCCGGTCGACGAACTCCGGAATCACGAAGCTTTCGCGGGCTTCGTCTTCGGTGATCAGCTCGTACGTGTTTTTGGCCACATGGCTCAGGGTGTCGAGACCGACCAGGTCGGAGGTCTTGAACATGGCGGTCTTGGGCCGGCCCAGGGCCGGTCCGAAAAGGGCGTCGACTTCCGGGATGCGCATCTCGTGTTCGCCCATCA
This sequence comes from Desulfobacterales bacterium, assembly GCA_046706045.1. Taxonomy (GTDB): domain Bacteria; phylum Desulfobacterota; class Desulfobacteria; order Desulfobacterales; family JBDRRP01; genus JBJKPT01. Next base: position 1,825 of record JBJKPT010000061.1, on the reverse strand, counting down.
GCTGCATCGCCTTGACCATGCCCTGGACGCCGATCCGGTTTCCGACGAAGTTGGGAGTGTCCTTGGCCCAGACGATTCCCTTGCCAAGGATCCGTTCCCCGAAGTCGGCCATGAAGGCGAGGATCTCCGGCAGGGTCTTTTCCCCGGGAATGATCTCAAGAAGTTTCATGTAGCGGACCGGATTGAAGAAATGGGTGCCGAGAAAGTGTTTGCAGAACCCCTCGCTCAATCCTTCGCTCATGGCCTTCAGGGGGATGCCCGAGGTGTTGGAGGAAACGATGGTGTCATCCGTGCGCACGGCTTCGATTCGCTTGAAGAGGTTTTGCTTGATTTTCAGGTTTTCAACCACCACCTCGACGATCCAGTCGCAGCCCTGGATCTTGTCGAAATCGTCTTCGAGGTTGCCGATGGAAATTCGCTCGGCGTCCTTTGGCTGCATGAGCAGGGCCGGCCGGGACTTCAAAACGGTGTCCAGGCCTGCCTTGGAGATGCGATTTCGGGCGGCGGGGTCGTTCTTTTCCTTCTCCTTCAAGTCGAAGGGGACGATGTCCAGCAGCAGCGTTTTCACTCCGGCACTGGCCAACAGCGCGGCAATGCCGCCGCCCATCACGCCGGAACCGATGACGGCAGCCGATCTGATCTTTCGTACCATGGGGACCTCCTGATTTGGGTTGATGGCGACGTTATGAATGAGCATTCATTCATCTACCAGCGGGCCGATTCGCTGTCAAGCGAAAACCGGATCGGCGATTCGAAAAATGGATAAGTGTATGTATTCTGGCATGTTGTAATTATCTGAGGCATTTCGGCCGTGCCTTTCGAGTGGCGCGCCCTCCGATAAAATCCATGAATTTTGATTATGAATGAAACTTCATTGCGGTGCCGCCAACGGGTTTATTTTTTCTATCCGGCCGAAGGAATCTTTGGCCCTCGACCCCGTTCTGGTGCATTTGCCAAACCACCAACGGGGGTTTGCCCGGGCAATAAAAAATGGATATCTGGTTCCGGCGTTTACTCCCCGATGGTGTCCACCGAGGCAAATCGCGGTTCGTGCAGGGGGATGAGGATGTCCGCCTCCTCCCGCACGTGCAGCATGATGTCGTAGGCGGTGCAGGGATTGACGGGCGTCCCCGGTGGAATGACTTCCATTTCCATGGCCAGGATTGCCGCCGGAGGATTGAAATTTTCATCGATCACGCAGAACCCGGTGATGGCGGCCACCCCGCGGGCCGTGTCCACCAGAACCGTCAAGCCCCCTTCGGTGTGCGCCGGCGTGTGCTCAACCCGGATGCCGGGAAGAATTTCGATGTCACCGTTCACGGCGCGGATCCGGCCGCTTTCCTCCGCGTCCTCGATATAATCCGCCAGGTACCGGTAATCGAGGGGATGGGGATTGTGGATCCGTTCCAGTTCCTTCTCGTGGACGTAGAACAGTGCATTTTCACATTTGTAGTCGTTTTCGCAATGGTCGTTGTGCAGGTGGGTGTGGATGACGATATCGATATCGGGTGGCGCGAGACCCCAGCGGGCCTGCCCTTCTTCTTAGGTATGGATTTTTCCGCCGATCTGATTTTTCCGATCTTCGGACCGGATGGGGTTCATTTCGCCGGTATCGACCAGAACGCGGTTTTCTCGGCCCTCGAGATACCAGGAGTAAATCGGGATCGTGTAGGGTGTCCCGTAGTGGTGCTGGTACGTCATCATGCCCTTGTCGAATACCTTTGTCCCCACGACGATCGGGTGAATGCGATAGTGTGCCATGAGATCCTCCCTTGGGCGCCGGCATGCCCGCCGGGTTCATGACGGCCCGCGCGCCGCTTTCGGC
>JBJKPT010000060.1:0-3107 GCA_046706045.1 Desulfobacterales bacterium | reverse complement strand
CCGGAATGATAGTGCTGAAACCACGCGGGGGCCGCCACCGCCTCCCGCTTGGCCCGCACCAGGTCATCGAGATTTTTCCGGAAAGCGGGATCGGCCAGCACGCGCTCGATCCGTTCGCGCGAGACCGCCTGGAGGACGACCCAGGGGTTATGCGTGATTTCCCACAACTCGGGTTCAAGCCGCCGCCACACGTCGTCGGCGTAGTGATTCCACGTCGAATACATATCCAGGGCCAGCTCCGCCAGGGAATCGAATCCCTCGACTTCCATGGGAAGAAGGTTAAATATCGGGTGGCTGACACGGGTTGGATTGCTCATGATCTCTCCTTACCGTAGCGTTGTTGCCCGTTGCGCTTCCAAGTCCACCGGCTGGGCAAAGACCTCATTCACCGGCCCCTGCGTCAGCACCTCCGGCGGCTCCTCCGCCGGTACCGGCGGCGTTTGCCCGATCGCCTCGCCACACCGCGCCGATGTCGCCATCACCACCGCCATTGCGAATGTCGTGACGGTCCTCATGCCGTCTCCCTTTCATTTCCTTTTTCAATGCGATCGATCATCCGGCGGGTGTGGGGGACGCGGTCAACGCATCGTTGACGATCGTCTGGGCTTCCTTCAGGATGCGGTGCAGATGGTCGGTTCCGTGAAAGCTCTCGGCATAGATTTTGTAAATGTTCTCGGTGCCCGACGGACGCGCCGCAAACCATCCGTTTTCGGCGATTACCTTCAACCCGCCGATGGGTGCGTCGTTTCCCGGGGCGCGGGTGAGGATCTTCCGAATTTTTTCGCCCGCGAGCTCGGTGCCCTTGACCTCGTGGGAGGAAAGCTTCGCCAACCGGTCCTTTTGTTCCGCAGTGGCCGGGGCCTCGACGCGGTCATAGGCCGGTTCCCCGAACTCGCGGGTGAGGTCGTGATAGATTTCTCCGGGATCGCGGCCCATCCGGGCGGTAATCTCCGCCGCGAGCAGCGCCGGGACGATTCCATCTTTGTCCGTCGTCCAGACCCCCCCGTCCAGGCGGACGAAAGATGCGCCCGCGCTTTCTTCACCGCCGAAGCCAAGCGAGCCGTCGAACAGGCCGTCGGCGAACCACTTGAACCCGACCGGCACTTCGTGAAGCTTGCGGCCAAGCTTTTCGGCGACATGATCGATCATCCGGCTGCTGACCACCGTTTTGCCGATCGCCGCCCCTTGGCGCCATTTCGGCCGATGTTGGAAGAGATAGAGAATGGCGACCGCAAGATAGTGGTTGGGCGGGAGCAATCCCGCGCCGCGGGTGACGATCCCGTGCCGGTCATGGTCGGTGTCGCAGGCAACGGAAAGGTCAAAGCGCTCCTTCATCCCGATCAATCGCTGCATCGCAAAAGGTGAGGATGGGTCCATGCGGATCCGGCCGTCCCAATCCAGGGTCATAAAACGAAAGGTCGGATCCACGGCCTCGTTGACCACCGTGAGGTTCAACCCGTAGCGCTCGGCAATCGGCCCCCAGTAGTGGACGCCGGCACCGCCGAGCGGATCGACCCCCAGATTGATCCTCGCGCCGCGAATGGCGTCCATGTCGAGAATGTTGGCAAGATCCGCGACGTACGCGCCGAGGTAGTCGTGCCGATGCGTCGTGGCGGCGCTAAGGGCTTTTTCGACCGCAATTCTCTTCACCCCATGAAGACCGGCTTCCAGGAATTCATTCGCCTTCGTCTCGATAGCGTCGGTGATATCGGATTCCGCCGGCCCGCCGTTGGGTGGGTTGTATTTAAATCCCCCGTCGTCCGGAGGATTGTGCGACGGCGTGATGACAATGCCGTCGGCCAGCCCGGTCTTGCGCCCGCGGTTGTAGGTGAGAATCGCATGGGAAACGGCAGGGGTCGGGGTATATTCATCTCCGTTTGCGATCATGACATCCACCCCGTTTGCCGCCAGCACTTCCAACGCACTGGCATGCGCCGGCACGGAAAGCGCATGGGTGTCCATTCCTAGAAAGAGCGGGCCATCGATTTTCTTCCGCTTCCGGTAAAGGCAAATGGCCTGGCTGATCGCAAGAATATGCGGTTCATTGAAGGCCTTTTCAAAGGCGGAACCGCGATGCCCCGAGGTGCCGAAAGCAACCCCTTGCCCCGGCACGGACGGGTCGGGCGTCTGGGTGTAATAGGCCGTTACGAGCTCGGGCACCTTCACCAAAATCGATGCATCGGCCGGCTTTCCTGCGCAAGGACTGGCTTTCATGACACGCTTCTCCGATGAATGATAACCGCCACGCGGCAATCTCTCCATCCCTGGATCAAACGGGTTGTTGATGTCAGCGAGCTTGGCGTGGTTACGCCCGGATGCGATGGCTCGTCGAGCGTTGCATCACGCCCCTCTTCCATAAGGTGAGCGAACGATTCGAACCGCCGAAGAATGGCGCGCCATGTTGAGGATTCAAATCAAAGGGCCTAACATAGAAAACGCGAAAGAAGTCCGGGTGCGGACGCGCGCCATCGAAACAAAGGGGACATTCCCCGTTGCGGGTGTCGATAGGGTGCTATTTCGGTTAGAGTGCCTTGTTTTGAATGGGTATGGATTTTTTTCTCCTGAAGATACCGTTCAGCAACCAGCCCAAGATGATTCCTATCGCAAAAACGAGAAACATCAACAATGCTCTGGACATCGAAAGGCTCCAGAATAAAAATTTCAGTTCCACCGTCGTGACGTTCTGGATTGTGAATATTATGACGATGCCGGCCAAAATCAAGCCCAATATGAGTTTAATGCTCATCCAAAGCCCTCCAAAGTTTGCATTCTTCTTCCACAAATTGCAGCCATATCGGGGCCATAGCCTTTATTGCCCCGAAATTTTTTTAAAAAGCGATTTTAGAATATACCGAAATGAAAAACCTACGCAACCGTCATGCGTGCCCGGATTTTATTCTAACCGGAAACATGCCGCAAGGGATACATGATCGGAACGAATCGTAACCGGGGCTCCGCAATGGGCCGGGATATTGCCGGCGGCGCGCGTGAGGGGAATCCATTCCCTATGGCGAAATCGTCCGAGGTCCTCGCTTCCCGCGCCTTCCGGCCCCCGGATGCATCGGAAATTTCGGTGCGTCACCGGGCTGCCGGCAACGAGCGCTTAC
>JBJKPT010000059.1:0-3808 GCA_046706045.1 Desulfobacterales bacterium | reverse complement strand
CCCTGCGGTTCAATTTCCGGGGCGCGGGGAAAAGCGGCGGGCGTTTCGGCGAAGGGATCGCGGAACAGGACGACGTGCGGGCCGCCCTCGGGCTGCTGGAAGAGAAGGGAATGGAATCCATCGCTCTGGCCGACTACTCCTTCGGAGCCTGGGTCAACGCCCACACGAGCCCCGTCCCGGTGACCGTCGTCCATCAGGTCATGGTTTCTCCGCCCGTGACGATTCTGCCGTTTTCGCCGAGGCTCGCCCTTCCCTCCCTCGGGCTGGTGGTCACCGGCGGCGAAGATGCCTACGCGCCGCCGTCCGCGGTCCGCTCGGCCATGGCGACGTGGGTACCCGGGGCCCGGCTGGCAACCATCAACGGCGCCGACCATTTTTACGGGGGCCACCTCCGGGAGTTGGGGACGTTGCTCGATCCTTTTCTTACCGGCGTCCACGCCGGCGGCGGAACCTGATCATGGCCGGATCCAAAAAGAAATTTTACGCCGTTGCCGTGGGTCGGCGCCCCGGCGTCTATACCGAGTGGTACGGTGAAACCGGGGCCGAAATCCAGGTCCGGGGGTATCCGGGCGCCGTCTTCAAAGGATTTGCCACCCGGAAAGCGGCCGAGGCGTTTGTTGCATCCCCCCCGCCGTCGCGACCAGGCGCCGAAAAGCGCGATCCGGCCGGTGCCCCTGCAACGGATGGGCAGCCCCGTGCCGGGGATCGGCAAACGGCAAACCCGCCAGACCACGGCCGGGAAACGGACGCTCGAAGCAAAGCGGCACCGGCGCACCGCGGTGCCGGAAAAAGAACGACGACGACGGACACAGACGGGGTGAGGCTTTATACCGACGGGAGCGCACTCAACAATCCCGGTCCCGGCGGATACGGCGTGGTCGTCATCAACGGCGACGGCCGACGGGAACTTTCCGCCGGGTTTCGACGGACCACGAACAACCGCATGGAACTTTTGGCCTGCATCGCCGGGTTGAGCGCGCTGAAATCACCTGCCTCGGTGGTTCTCTACAGCGACTCGCGCTACGTCGTTTACGGCATCACCAAGAAGTGGGCGCGGAATTGGCAACGGCGGGGCTGGAAGAAAGCAAACGGCGAGCCGGCCCTCAACCCGGACTTGTGGGAACGGCTCCTTGCGCTTTGCGACACCCACGACGTCGAGTTCGTCTGGGTCAAGGGACACGCCGGAAACCCTGAAAACGAGCGTTGCGATCGATTGGCCGTGGCGGCGGCCTCGGGCGAAGCGCTCGCCGTCGACGAAAACTACGAGCGCGGGTGAAAAGGGGGTATCGGTCTGCCCGGTCGACGGCCCCCCGGCGAAATGATGCCGGCGGACCAAGTCGACCGAACAGATCCTTCTAGGGCATGCGGTAGACCATGGAATTCACACTCATCCCGGCACCCACGGAAGCAAAGACGACGATGTCGCCCGATTTCAGTCGATGCCCGTTGAAATCGTCCTTGCGGATGAGGTCGAACAGGGTCGGCAGGGTGGCGACCGAGCTGTTTCCCAGCCAGGAGATGATCATCGGCATGATTCCCTCCGGTGCCTGGTCGATACCGTAGAGTTTGTACAGGGCGCGCACGATCGCCTCATCCATTTTCTCGTTGGCCTGGTGGATGAGGATTTTTTTGACGTCGCCGATGTCGAACCCGGCCTGTTCCAAATTTTTCTTGATGGCGGCCGGAACGATTTTCACCGCGTATTTATAGATTTTGTGACCATCCATTTTGACGAACAGATCGTTCGGGTTCGGATTGGCCGAATAAGAGGCGCCCATCCGCAGGTAATACCCTTCGAGATATGCGTCGGAACGGGCGATGCAGGAAAGAACCCCCACGTCTTTCGAGGTGGGTTCGAGCACCGCGGCCCCGGCGCCGTCCGCGAAGATCATGCAGTCGACATCGTGGGGATCCGATACCCGGGAGAGGATTTCCGCACCGATCACGAGGATCCGCTTGGCCGCCCCCGCCTTGATCTGGCAGTCGGCCGTGATCACGGCCTGCAGCCACCCGGGGCACCCGAAAAGAAGATCAAAGGCCACGGTGTAGGGGTTGCGGATGCGCAATTTGTGCTTGACCCGGGCCGCGATCGGCGGAACCGTATCCACCCGCCCGCCCCCCGCACGCACCTCACCGAGGTTGTGGGCCACGATGATCCCGTCCAGGGACTCCCGGTCGATATCTTTCAGGGCTTCTTCCGCGGCCAGGGTCGCGATATCCGAGGTCAACTGATCGTCTCGCGCGAAGCGGCGTTCCTGGATCCCGGTGATCTCGTAGAGCTTTTGGATCACTTCCGCATTGGGCTTGTCGATCCGATTGCCGGCGGCATCGTGAAAATCGTTGGTCAGAAAATTAGCATTGGGTACGCGCTCCGACGGGATGTAGCGGCCGGTATGGGTGATGACGGAATTGATCATTTTCTATTCTGAGCTCGATTCGTGATGGCTGGTCGGGGCGGAGGGATTTGAACCCCCGACATCCTGCTCCCAAAGCAGGCGCGCTACCAGGCTGCGCTACGCCCCGATTTTTGGTGGGCCTCCCCTACCATGGATCGGTCATTCCTGCAAGTCCGTGGTGGATATCGTATCCGTATTGTTGAAAAAGTCGTCGATACCGGCACGAATGCCGTCGGCGAGCCGCCCGAGGTAGGCATCGTTTTGAAGCAACGCTTCTTGCTGGGGGTCGCTTAAAAACCCGGCTTCGATGAGAACCGCCGGCATCTCGGCGCCGGCAAGGACGGCCAAGGGGGCGGTGTCGATGAGCACCGGGCAGGCCGGTTGGACCGCAACCAGACGGTTTCGCAGGCGAATGGCGAGCAGGTTGCTTTTTTGGATGTGGGCCGACTGGATCGCGTCCCAGGGAATCGGCCCCTCCGCGACTTGCACCGGGCCCTGGACCGCCTGGTAATAATAGACCGAAATCCGGTTGAGGGTGTGGCTGAAGGAGGCACCGGCATGGAGACTGATGAACAGATCCGCCGTCTGGTTGTTCGCAACGGCGGTCCGTTCGGCCGGGGCCATGGCGTAGTCCCCGGTTCGGGTCAGAACGACCCGGTAACCACCGGTCCGGAGCCGATCGGCGAGAAGATTGGCCAGTGCCAGGGTGACGTTTTTTTCCATGCTGCCGCCGGGGCCGATGGCACCTTGGAATTGACCGCCCCGGCCGGGATCGATCACGATGACCCGTTTCGGGGCGGTAGCGGAATCGGTCGCCCGTGCCGGAATTCCAGCGGTGAAGGGCAAAAATAAAACCATCAACCACAGGCCCAGGCGTCTGAATCCGGGGCTCAGGGGGCTTCTCCGGAAAACCGGTGACGTGTCCGCAGGCCGGGGCCGCAAGGGGCGGGAAACGGAAACGGCGATGGATCGGCGGGCCAGGCAACGCGGGGGCGCCGGATGCTGCGGCGACCGCATACCACCGAATTTGCGAACGGGGCCGTGAAGGGGCATGGCAAGTCGCTCGGGCAGAAAGGTTGTTTTGCGCCCTCCAACGGATGGATGAATGGGCCGCTCGTGGATGAGGCGTCGATGCCGAAATCCGGGAACCATGGATCAGCGGCAATAAAAAATTGCAATTCGAGGCAATTTAGTATATTCGGCCTGGATGTCAAGTGGTTGGTGGCTGTCGCCACAACGCGCGTGGCAATACCGTGGCGGCCGCCGGACCGATGTGTCCGCTGGACCGTCGATTCAGGGGGGCCGGCCCTGATCTCCGTGCGAGAGTGGCGAAATTGGTAGACGCACTGGACTTAGGATCCAGCTCTGGAAACAGAATGGGAGTTCGAGTCTCCCCTCTCGCACCATCTTCG